>JAUYTB010000267.1 GCA_030695305.1 Bacteroidales bacterium | reverse complement strand
TATCCGATCCGAGGATGGACGTTGCCCGTTGTGCTAAGGGTTTATAAGCCCGTAACGTGTAAGGAAAGCGCTCCTGCTTTGAGAATCCACTTTTGCATACAAGGTCCACAACCCTTGCCAAGGTGTCCCTAAATATGTATATTTGTACCTATGGAGTTAATAATACTAGGTAATGACTAACATCTCTTCTGATATTGATTATAGAAAAGTATTCGAAGAGATATATGCTACCAATCTTCATAAGGTGCAGTTCTTCGCATACAATTATATTCACGACTGGGAGAGTGCAAAGTCAATTGCTAATGAAGTCTTCACCTCTATCTGGAATAATCGCACTAAAATTGATTTCAACAGAGAGATGCTCCCATATCTTATTGTAGTTACCCGCAATAGATGCCTTAATTTATTAAAGAAACAAAAAACTGAAAGAAAGTTCCTCAAGTACTCTGGAGATCTAATTACTGAGAGTGAGTTAAACTACCTTTCACTAGATAACCCATCTTCCACAATATTATACTCTAAAGAGATTAAGAAGATTTTTCAGGAGTCACTTATATTGATGAACGATAAAATCAAGAATACATTTTGCCTTAACAGATTCGGAAACCTTAATTATGAGGAAATTGCAAAACTAGAAGGGGTAACTGTAAAAACGATTGAGTACAGAATATCTGTAGCTCTTAGGATACTGAGAAAAAAATTCAAAGATTATCTGCCTATTTTTTTAGGGTATATGATTATATTATTGTGCTTATAATGAGAATGTATTAACATGACAAAAAACCTTTTAATAAAATATATTGCCGGGACAGTTCAGGAGAACGAAAAGAGGGCAGTTTTGGAGTGGATTGGCAAAAATCCGGATAATCTTAAGTACTTTATAGAACTTAAGAATATATGGGTTTATAATAATATGCCGGATAGCCATGCTACTATCGATGAAATGAAGATGGTATCCACAATAACCGGTAACAATTTTAAGTATAAAAAGAGTTCATCAAAGGTCTATTTCCTACTGGCTGCTGCATCGGTTGCAATTCTCATTACATTAAATATTTTTCAGTACATAAGAAATCTTTCCCTCGCAAATGTAGTTAAGGAACCAATCGTCTCTTTGAGTGATATTCCTTTTGAACACAAACATACTCTCTATACCAATAATGGAGTAAAGGGTTATGTGGAGCTGCCGGATGGCTCCAAAGTGTGGTTGAATTCTGCAACCACACTAACCTACCCGGACAAATTCGCCGGGGCAACCCGTGAGGTGATGGTAGCAGGAGAGGCCCTTTTTGAGGTTGTTAAGGACTCTCTAAAACCTATGATTGTAAATACCAACAGGGACTTTAAGATAGAGGTTCTGGGTACAAAGTTCAACATCAGATCCTACGATAATGATTATGAAGCCCAGACAACACTAATATCGGGGTCAATAAATCTCATAAGGGAGGTAAAAAAGGGCAAGAGGGAGATTATTGCTCAGCTGAAGCCCACCGAGTCATTTGTTATAAGAGATAAAAACGCTCCTATACTGATTAGGCAGATAGATACATCAAAACAGATTGCCTGGAAACAGGGTCTTCTTATATTTGAGTCAACTCCTATGGATGAAGTTATTAAAAAACTGGAGAGGTGGCACGGTACTCAATTTATTATAAAAGATTACGATATTCTCAAAACAAAGCTTACTGCTAATTTTCGCTCGGAATCAATTATCCAGATTATGGAGATGATTAGGTTCTGTACTCCTATTGATTACACCATAAAGGAGAACATAGTTACTCTTAACAAAAAATCATAAAAATTTAGGGTGTTCTTCTTTTAAGTTGTGTATTACTTGTAACCAAAAAAATAGTAATATACAGTGAAAAAAAAGGACCCATCTTGCTCTGTCTTGTTATGGCTATGCCTATGCTAGCTCATAGCATGGATAACTGATTATGATTAATACCAATAAACCAAAGCTTAAATTATGAATGTAAAACAAACTCTAAAGCGACTTAAATACCTCTCATCCTTCGCTATGGTATTTTTGTCAATGATTGCGACTCTTTATGCGCAACAGCTTAATTTTGATTTTAAGGATACCCAGCTAAAGGTTGTTCTTAAAAAGGTAACTGAGCAAACAGGTTATGATTTTGTCTATTCTGACGCACTCAAAGCAATAGATAGCAAGGTTAGTGTTACGTCAAAAGGTGAGACCCCTGAGCAATTCTTCTCACGGTTTTTCACATCAATAAGCATAACTTACAAAGTTCAGGGCAAGCAAGTTGTACTCAGCCCAAAAGAGGTGAGTTCAAAAGAGACAACGACTACAGCAGTAAGCTCAACTGCTCAAAATGACACTTATCTTATTAAAGGCAAAGTTCTCTCTTCAAAAGATTCACAGCCGATAATAGGAGCTTATGTTATGATAGATGACACAAAAAAGGGAACCTCTACCGATCTTGATGGTAATTATACGATTAAAGTACCCAAAGGGACCAAAAAATTGGTTGTCTCATGTCTTGGATATCAGAAGAAAGAGATTGATTTTAACTCCGAGAATATAACAGGGCTTAAAATAATCTTTATTGATGAAGCGACTCAATATCTTAACGAGATAGTAGTTCAAGGATATGGAGCTACAACAATCAAGGACGCAACAGGCTCTGTATCTAGACTTACTACAAAAGAGATAGAGACAGTTCCTATGGGCTCATCTGTACAGAGTATGCTTCAGGGTCGTGCAGCAGGTGTGAATGTTATGATACAATCTGCTTCGCCAACATCCCCGGTAAGCGTTACTATTAGAGGTGTCTCAACCCTATCTAGTTCCGGCACCCAACCTTTGTGGGTAATTGACGGCGTTCCTGACTACTCCTCAAATACCTCAGGAGATATTACAAACACACTTTTCAATCTTAATCTCTCAGATATTGAGAGTATTGACATCCTTAAAGATGCTTCAGCCACCGCTATCTACGGATCAAGAGCAGCTAACGGAGTTGTTATGATTACAACAAAAAGAGGTGTTAAGGGGCAGGCCCCAACAGTTGATGTGAATATTAAAAGCGGCTTTCAAAAAGTTAATTCAAATAATTTAAAGACTTTAAATGTAGAGCAATACAAATACTTTACAGAGACATTGATTAGACAAAGAGTTCATGTAGACGGAAGTATTGGGTACAATGAAAAGTTTTACATAGATGAGTCAGAGTTTCTTAAAATTAAGACTAGTCAGTGGACTCCCGATATGTTGAAGTTTCGTTCTGATGCATATATGTCGGGCAATACAGATTGGTGGGAAGAGATGACCCAGACAGCTATGACCAATCAGGTTGATCTTTCGGTACGAGGTGGTACAGAGAACACAAACTACTATTTATCATTTGGGTATACAGATATTACAGGTGTTGTAAAAGGTGGAAAGAGCAATCTTTACAATGGTAGGATGAACTTCGAAACATTGGTGGGTAAATCGGTTAAAATTGGGTTAACACTTTACGGTTCAACAAGAATTGCCAATAATAAAGATGCCCTTCTTAAGAGCATACCAAGATTTCGCCCAGATTTTGATGCCTTCAACCCGGATGGAAGTATTAATATAATTCCTACAAATACCACAATAGAGAACCCTTACATAACATATTATAACCGTAACGATGGTGTTGGCAAGGTTCTTAACGGTACTGCATTTTTTGAACTTAAGGTTCTGCAGGGGCTAAAATTCAGATCTGCAGGCACTATTAACTACGCAAATTCTACAAACGATATTTTCAATAAGAAAGGGACACAGGGTTATGCTTCCAGCTATAATTCAAGGTCACTATCTAATTTTGAGAATAGTACACAAGTTTGGGATAATACCCTTAACTATGCAGCTGTTATGGGTAAACACGATTTAGTTGCTGTTGTTGGTCAATCGATTGAGGTTTTCAGCGCAAAATCGCAAACCTCTACAGGGAGTGGATTCCCGGATGAGGATGTACTGACAAATATCAATAGTGCCTCTACAATTGGAGGAAGCAGCGATGCATATGGAAGTGCATTGGCCTCATTCTTTGCCAGGGCAAACTATAAATACCTAAACAGATATTTACTCACAGCAACCTTCCGGGCAGACGGTTCTTCAAAATTTGGCCCAAACAACCGTTGGGGATACTTCCCTTCCGGTGCTGTTGCATGGATCATCTCTGAAGAGAGCTTTATGAAAGATTTCAGCGATTTTGTTCCATATTTAAAACTACGAGCATCTATGGGAAAATCGGGATCTCAAAACCTGGGCTACTATGACTGGATGACTACTCTCTCTGCAGCTCCTTATACAGAGCAACCTGGTATAAAACCGTTCAATCTGGGGAATCCCGATCTTCAGTGGGAGAGTTCCACTCTTCTTGATATAGGTCTTGATTTTGGATTACTTAAAGAGAGAATCCGAGGTACAATTGGTTATTATAGTAAACAGGTGGATAACCTTATCTATACAGGATCTGTACCTACAAACTCCTCTTTTCAAACTATCAATCAGAACGTTGGCTCGATAACAAACTCCGGATGGGAGTTTGACATCAGAGGCGATGTTATTAAAAAGAGAAACATTACCCTTGAATTAGGGTTTAATATTGCAACTAACAGTAGTATAGTTAATAAACTGGATGGAGTACAAAAGGAGATAATAATGCCTTTTTACTACGAGTGGGTGAAGCTTGTAGAGGGTGGTAAACTGGGAGACTGGTATGGTTATAAATCGGCCGGAAGATACTTTGCAACAAATGAAGAGATCTATGCATTGAAAAAGATTAACCCAACTACCGGAGCACAGCTTAACTATCGCACAGCTAGAGAGGTTGCGGGAGATCCATACATAATTGACCAAAATGGAGATGGAGTAATAAACAAAGAAGACAGAGTTGTTCTGGGGAATTTTAACCCTAAGTTTTACGGAGGTTTCAATATTGCATTTACTTATGGGAATCTCTATGCCTCTGCTGTATTTACTTACTCATATGGAGCAAAAAGAATGTGGAACCAAACATATTCTGCTGTTACTGTAGGATCGAGTACCTATAATGCTTACAATAACTTATTGGAAAGCTGGAACTTCAATCAGAATCCGGAGGCAATTCTGCCGAGGATAGGATTGAGTGCAACATACAATGCATTAAGTGATATCTTTATACATGACGCATCATTTATAAGACTAAATGCTCTTAATGTAAACTACAGATTACCTAAGAGTTGGTTTAATGACAAATTTTTAAATAATATTGACATTACCTTCCAGGCATCTAATCTTCTAACTCTCACAAAGTATCCCGGATTTGACCCACAGGGAAACTTTGGATCTACCGATATGGCCAAATCTTATGTAGTTGGAACAAGAACTTCGCAAGAGCTGATTGGTATAGGATCCGGAGTTGACTATAGTGCCTATCCCTCCTCTACAACTTTCAGTTTAGGTCTTAAATTAACTTTTAAATAGACATTGTTATGAAAAAAACTTTATACAATATAATTATCGTTTTTGTCTTAATCGGCCTTACCTCTTGTGAGAAGTTTCTCTCTCTCACACCACCCCACAAACTGATTGTAGACAACTCTGTGACTACATATGATGGTGCAGTATCAATTCTCAATGGGATGTATGCATCCTTGTCCAAAGGAAGCGGCACATCTACCAGCGACTTCTTTGGAGGAAGCCCATTCATCGCACTTTCGGCACAAACCGGAGTAGGGCGTGCCGGAGGCGTCGTTTATTACAATATGAGTTACCTCTCCACCCAAAGTGCATTCTCCACATATTGGCAACAGTGGTATGCCTGTGTTAACTCAGCAAATGCTGCAATTATAGGAATCAGCGGTTTAGCAGATAATAAATTTCCATCTGTTGAGGTAAAAACCAGAATGCTTTCGGAGGCAAGAACCTTTAGAGCATGGGTATACTCTCATCTTATGTGGTGTTTTTCACACTACTGGGCAGATGATGAGTATGGTGTATTATGGAGGGAGGATATAGCAGATTTTAAAAATATTTTTGCAAACAGAATCTCTGTTAAGGAGAGTTATGAAAAGATTTTTGCTGATGTAGAAGAGGGTGTGAAAAATCTTCCTGACTACACCTCATCAAAAAGACTTTCAAAGCAGATGGCAAAGGTGATAAAAGCTAAACTTCTGATGAACAGAGGATGGACAGGTGACTATACTGCAGCGTTGGCTATTGTAGATGATATTATTGCTACCTCTCCGGCAATCTTTAAAATGGATCCAGATATGAAGAAGGTCTTTAATGATGCATGGGATTCAAAAGAGGTTCTTTGGTCAAGATATACTGAGGAGGCTACCGGAAGAGCTTATGGAGAGGCATCTTATTCTCAAATAATTATTCAGGCAGGAGATGCATGGAGCACAGCAAATCAGAACAATCCATCGTCTCTAAAATCATTCTTTCCTGAGTTTGATAACTGGATTAAAGCAGATCCGAGATTCTCTGCTACAATGGGATGGGCAAGAGCAATAAGCGCTACAGGAATTTTATACTTCTGTCCCACAAAGCTGGCAAGACAGGGGAGAGCGTCAACTGATCTTATGAACGATAAGTTTACAACATACTACTTCAGATATCCTGAGCTATACCTTATGCAGGCCGAACTTAGAGCAAGAACAAACCAAAGTCTTGCCAACTCTATTGAACCGATTAATTTAATGCGCTCTAAGAGAACAAATCCTGTATTGCCGGCTCTTGAAGTTCCTGCAAATCTGGAGCAGCTGATGGAGACTATCTTTAGGGAGTACTGTCTGGAGCTATATCAAGAAAACGGCAGCGAGTGGTTTGCCTCTGTCAGAATAAATAAAGGTAATCAGCCCATACTTTACCTGATGAAGCCGGATATTACCCCTGTTGGAGTTGAAAAACATTGTTGGCCAATACCTTCGACCGAGACATCAACCAATAAAATGATAAAATCAAATCCAGGTTATGACAACTAAAACGATAACAGATATGAAAAAAATAATATTTATAATCATTGTGACTTTATTGTCATTAACATCTTGCCAAGATAAGATTGAACTACTTGTACCATATCCATCTGATATTACTTTTAATGAACTTACCCTGGCATCTTTCACTCATAATATCCCGTCCGGAGGTTTTTCATCCGGAGGTATCAGATTCAATACAAATAAAAAAAGTGACGGATCATTCTCGGGATTTGCCTATTCAAATCAAAACAATAGATCATTTGTATGGACAAATACCAAGGCCGCCAGGGATACAAATATTATGAGTGTGTATACGGCTTACAGAAATATGACTGAGGTCTATGCGGTTGCGTGTGCAGATAACGAGACTGACACATATTTTACTATAGACAAACCGACAATCGTTGAGCATATTCTATTTGCAAACAACACCTATAACTATTTGGCAATGAACTATGGGGCTAACAGTGGGTCCTCAATTGCAAATCCTAATATTCCATCTGCTCCTAAAGCAATATGGAACACATACGCTCCGGGTGTCACAAGAAAACTTACAAATGACGGGGATTACTATAAAATAATAGTAAAGGGATATAATGGCAATACTCTTACCGGTACAGTAGAGGTATATCTCTGCTGCCGAAAGGGAGCTGACCCTGCAAATCCTACATTTGCGTTTCTAAGAACAGATTGGATAGCTGCTGATTTAACCCCACTTGGTGCTGTTACAAAGGTATCATTCACAACTAGCTGCTCATACAAAGATGTTGACGGAAAAGATTTGATTAACTCCTATTTCTGTATCGATGGTATAAGACTTAAGAAAAACCAATAGTAACTTATAATGAAAAAAATAATAGTAACAATCCTTTTATTGAGTCTCTGCCAAATCTTTATGTTTGGGCAAAACAGGAAAATTAATCTTCTTAAAAATGAGCCATTTGAGAAAGTATCTGCAATGGCAAAAAAAGAGAAAAAACTACTGTTCCTGGACTTCGGTTCACCCAGATGTTCTCCTTGTCTATATATGAAAAATAACATTTTCACAATTGATAGTGTAGCCGACTTTGTAAATGAGCGGTTTATAAGTGTCGATTACACAGAGGGAGAGGAGAAGAGCAGGTTAAGTCAAATCTACTTGGTTAATACAGAGCCAGTGTTTCTAATTTTAGATGCAGATGGAAATCTCATGCATCGTACAGAGGGAAAATCTACAGCAGCAGAGATGTTGGAGAGATTCAGACAGGGGATTGACCCAAGCAGAAATCTTACAGCAATGAACATCAGGTATGAATCGGGAGAGAGAGATGTCAATTTTATCCTCGAGTACATAAATACACTTCATATTGCAGGTTTACGTGAGAAGAAGATGGTAGTTCTCGAGAACATCTTCCACTCAAATTTTCCGCTGGACTCTCTCAAGACCAAAACCTACTGGAGTATCTACTTAAAATTTGATGAATCTCCGGTTAGCAGACAAACACTGTTTGTAATGGATAACATGGACGAATTCATATCAATTTTTGGAGAGAGATCTGTTTTGTCCAAAATCGATATTCTCTACGGTGCCCGCTCCAGAGTCTATATCTTTGGTAAGAGGGCACCCGCAGATGACCCGGAGTATAGTGTAATTCTAAAATATGCTCAGAAGTCAAATCATCCAAATGCTTCCAAATGGCTTGTATATCTTGTTCCTGCCGGATACAAATTCTCCGACTGGCCGCGAATGGCCAAAGAGATAGAGAATGCATTATCATTTAATATATTCAAAGGATCCGAAAGGACTACATATATTAAGATGATGTCAGAGCAACTGGCTTGGTATTGCAATGACGTTAATGCACTACCCTATTCTATCAAATGGATAGACTCCCTTTTGCCCGAGGC
>JAUYTB010000265.1 GCA_030695305.1 Bacteroidales bacterium | reverse complement strand
TGTCTTGGCAATCCGTAGATTCTCTAATGGATGGATAAAAAAACAATAAAGAAAGATGGATACAAAAACTGTCTTGGCAATCCGTAGATTCTCTAATGGATGGATAAAACAACCCTTACTCACAAAAAATTATAGAAAGTTGTCTTGGCAATCCGTAGATTCTCTAATGGATGGATAATACAGATAGACATGAGAACCTTATTAGTAATAGTCTTGGCAATCCGTAGATTCTCTAATGGATGGATTTATCCCGGTAACTGCAGAAGGAGAAGTTTTATAATGTCTTGGCAATCCGTAGATTCTCTAATGGATGGATAATGTTAGTAAAAAACTTGGTCGCGTTAAAACGTCTTGGCAATCCGTAGATTCTCTAATGGATGGATAATCTGTATTCCAGACATTTCCATTCAAAAGCATTGTTTTTTAATTTTAATTTAAGTCTTAAAGTAATCTTAATCCCAGCTTATTATGTATTGTTAATAAAATATATTCGAAAATAAATAGCTAAACATCGCTTAAACACATTGCACGTCTAACAAAAAAAACTACATATATCATATTTTCATATGATTAGTGCGGAATGAATTGTTCGCAAGGTTTTAATAAATTCCGATTTTCTATCTATTTTCGAACTTAGTGTTATAGACAAGATTTCAAACAACAATCATTCAATGTGTTAAAACCAGAGAAAATCAATTATATCGCAAATAAAAAATCTATTCTTTACTTCTTAATCATTTGCGAATTTTCCTATAAAAAATTCTCAAGTAATAAATCAACAAAAAGTGCATAAACACTTAAATTACTTTGAATTATATAGAAAATCAATATTTCGCAAATGGTTTACACCCAGACTACTTCTGTGCCATCTTTACATACTCGCCCAACAGACTCCCTTTTAACTACGCAAGATTTGCAAAGGTAATAATAAAGAACACAATCTGATTTAGATTCTACAATTTTCTCTAATCTGTTTTTCATCGTGTTTACTTGTGTCTCTGTTAACACACATTCAAAAACACTATAATTACTTCTAACACCATAGTTTACAAGAATTTTTACTACTTTTTGTCTGCGCCTATCATCGCTTATATCATAGGCAACCACAATAAATTGTTTCATAAATTACCACTTTTTTATGTATGGCTTATAAACATTAATCTCTCCTTCTAAATATTGAGCTAAAGAACAGGCCTGAAAATTTATAATCTCAAACAAGCGCATCTCCTTTCGTCTAAATATTTCAACAGCATTGAGTCTTTCAATAACCTTTGTTGCAACAAATTTCTTAGTCCTTTCGTCCAACTGCCCATCTGCAACATTTAGATTTTTACATTTTGTTATAATCGCAAAAATGACTCTATCCACCGCTTGTTGTCTAAACTCTTCAATTAAATCATAAACAAGAGAAGGCCGGTTATTTTCGGGTTTATGAAGATAACTTAAATTTGGATTCAAGCGTGCTCTTATAACTGCCTCGGAGACTCTTGAATAAAGAATCCCATAACCATAATTTAACATACAGTTTACTAAATCTGTTGCTCCTTGTCTTTGACGGCTGGTAAACGGAATATGCATATTAACAATGTGCGACATTGTTTCCCAGTAATGTGAAGATGCCTGGCCTTCAATTCCAAACATACTTTGTCTGAAAGTATCCAGATCGCCTTGATTAAACTTAATAGCAGATAGAGAATGCTTTTTTAATATATCTATTGTTGGATGGAAATTTTTAGAAAAATCCTTACTCCTGTTAAGATAATACTTACCATAATATTTTAGCAAATTACTCTGATTGATAATTTTACCCCAAACAAACTTTCTTACTAAATGGTAGCATTTATCATTTTTATATGCTTCCAACTGCCCTATTCCGGTTTTTGCCTCAAAGAAAACTGGACTGTGTAACATAGCGTATGGTAATCCATCCTTTTTTAGAAAATCAATTGAGACTTTATAATCTGAACAAGCTTCAATAACATTAGATGACAAGCCTATTCCATCACATAATATCGTAATATTTTTTAGGTTGAGTAAGGTTACCTCTTGAATAACAATCCCGCTTTTCTTAACTATAAGTCTGTTTTCTCTCCTACCAAGAACTAATCCTGGGGTGGATAGAACCAGATCAAAACCAGAGGATTCAATTTTTTTATACTCTTGTTTTCTCTTAGCAACTGCTTTTTCACTTTTTATTGGAGCAAAATTTGATTGTTTTCTGAGTTTTGCAGATGATGGTATTTTCAAGTGGTCGATAACCATTTTTCTAACATAGTCTGACCTTTGAAAATTATGTTTATCGCAAAAAAATTCTAGTTCTCTGATTTGATCTATAAATTCTCTCTGTTTGTTTTTCCCCGGTTGTAGCTCAGCTATTCTTGATATTAAAATCGATATCAGTTCGTCATCTAGTTTTGATAATACTTCCTGAGGCACCAATTTACAATAAAAAGCTCTGATGCCTTGCATTACATCCTTAAGTTTTTTTGTTATAAACTCACTCCCAATGTGTGATGCGCTATCTAATTTGACAACTAACCTCTTGTATTTATTATCAGATAGTAAGAGTTGTTTTTCTTTAAAAAGAATTCCAAGAAATTCAAATCCGTCAGTTACAGGCACAACTTCACTTCCGTCATTTAATGATAGTTGTAGATAATTAGAAATAATTTCTATTGCTTTATTAAGAGCATTTTTTGCCTCTTGTTCACTTTTTCCCAAAATAACAAAATCATCTGCATACCGAATAAATCCAAAATTATTTTCAACCATTGTATTATCAAGAGGGTGAAGATAAAAATTTGCTAATATCGGAGATATAACTCCACCCTGAGGAACGCCACGCTTTGAGTCTTTCCAGCTCATATGCTTGTTTACACGTCCCATTTTCACAAACATCTTTAAAAGTTCTATTATCCCGGGACTTTTGAGAAAAGATGCAACTCTTTTAAACAATAAATCGTGTGGGATAGTATCAAAAAAGTTATCAATATCGCAAAATGCAACCCAAGAATATTTTTCCTGAGTAATAAGATGTTGAATCTTATGAATTGCCTTTACAGCTCCTAAGTGAGCCCTATAACCATAGCTTACATTTAAAAAATATTGCTCAAAGATGGGTGTTATAATTTGGCTAACTGCTGTTTGTGCAATTTTATCGTTAACCGTGAGAAGTCCAAGTCTTCTTTTTTCAGATATGTTTTTTTGAATAAACACTTCTTTGTAAGGTTGTTGGACATACTTGCCCCCTACAAGGTTATTAAGTAAATCGTTTAAATTGTTATCAATCGTTACAGCATAATCATCAACGGTTTTTCTGTCAATACCACCACCTGTATTCTTCTCCTTAACATGTTGCCATGCCCTGTAGAGAGCTTCTTTGGTGCAAAGCTGTAGAAATAGAGTATCACTCATAATTGATTATTGAGTACCTGCCAAGACCAAAGGTTGCTGTTGAGCCGGTGTGAAGTATTGATCCTATATTAAGCAGTTTTGACCAAGGTTTAAGATCCCCTTCATAAGTTATTTCGCCAATATGGCCATCATAGAACTGTACTTTACCCTTAGTCCCGGAATATCTAGCCCAATTTCTCCAATCTAAATCTTCTGACTTAATCTTCACAGAATCACCAAGGTTAAATGAACAAGCTGTATTAACCCACTCAGAGGAGCAATATAGATGTGATAATAGAGAGACCCTCATAGCCAAACGGTCTATCAAGAGGTCAAACGATGGTACCTCCTTGTGTGGTCTCTTCTCCTTTAAGAATCTCACAGGTGTTTCAAATTTAAGAGTCACCCTTTTATTGATTGGCTTTTGCACCACCTTGCAAATAGAAATGGTATCGGGCAATCCTAGTGCAGGAAGAGGATACCATAAATCATTTGGTGAGTAATATTCTATACTTATCGCCTCAAATTTAGAATGACCCGTCCCTATACCGGTCTCTACCATGCTTTTAACAACATCAGGTATTATTGAGTAGAGATTTGCAGATGACCCAATAAGCACAAGGTCAAAAAAGAAGATATCACCATGGCGGAAAATCCGTTCTCTGCTTTCCATAGGGATAATAATATACGGTCTTGGTGGGTGTGTATAAAACCCAAACAGAGGGTGATTCCGGTTCAAGTGAGCAGCATATAGCTTACCAAATTTACAATTATGCAGTAGCTGGCACTTTTCGCACTTAGCTCCCGGATAACGGCAAACAACTCTCCTGAAGCTCTCACCAAAGCAACCTCTAAACGCAGAGCCCTTATATTCAGATGTATGAATCTCTTCTATTGCTCTGAATTTAAGTCTTAGTTTAGTGTAATTAATTTTCTCAAGGGCACTGTCAAGCCCAATCTTTACCTTAACAATATCCATAGAATCTTTTTAACAATTCAATTATTTGTAAACTGTCCATAACCAACATTGGTTTTTGCCCCTATACCAAAATCTAACAGAATCATTTTAAATATCTCCAACTTAATCTCTTCTGTTAATGTCAAATCATTCGAGATAACTGTTTCAGAAAGCCGAAACTGAAATTTAAATGTAACTTCTGGTCTTACTTTAATAAATCTTATCGGATTAGGTTCTTTAAGAGGTGAATATGATCCATCCTCCTGTCTGTGAGATGTAGTATAGTCATCATGTAAAAATTCCATATCCCTTTCAACCTTATAAATAAAAGAGTCAAAAAAAACATCAATCTTATTAGATTTTAATGGATCTCCTGTCAAATACTCTTTCCCTTCAAATATTGATTTTTCAAGTTTATCCCATTTAATATGGGATTTGTACTCTTTAGGAATTTTCAACTTATTCTTAGATGTTTCAGGATTGAAAGAGTCATCTTGCATATTATCAATAATTGATTCAAGATATCCCGAAATTTTAAATGCACTTCTAAGAGTCCCTTTTACAGATGAGCCGGGAATGTAAGGAAGACCTGTTGTATAGTCAAAAGAGAAACCATGCTTAAACTCATTAGTATAACCAATTTCGTGTTCATAGCCTATACCGCATACAAGTCCAGGATATATGGTTTTAATCTCGAACGAACGAAATGTGCCTTTTAAAAACTGGGCACTACTAATGTCTTCATATTGAGCCCATTTATTGCTTAGAATTCCTGAAGAATTGGTTTTTACCCAATCTTCAAGTTTCTTTTTGTCACCTTTTATACTTTGATCTAAATCATAGTACTCATTTAGCAACAACTTATCAAAACATAAACCTATATTCATATAATCTGAGTTTATACTGTCCATTTAATTAATCCTTCATATTTTTTGACATAATATCTACTTCTGTAAATACCCTAAGAGCCAGCTTTAAAGCCACAGAAGCATCCATTAATTTAGATTTAAGCAGTGGATTACTAATGTTTGCTTTTACATATTCTATTAATGTATCATCTTTACTACAAATCCCTTTATCGTGTATTTGTATTATTCGTACTATAGCCTTGCAAACTGCCTCTTTGTTTTTTTTATATTTTTGAGATAACGCATAAACAGCTGATTTTACACCTAATCTTCTGATAGACAATCCAAATTGACAAACAATATTGTCATATTCATCAGGTATTTTAGGGTTTTCTGATATAAAAAGATCCTCTATTACATCTACTGCAATTGGGATGTATTGTTTAACTCTTTTCATTTTCTAGCAGTCTTGTTATTATTAAACAGCTCTACTATATCGCAATACCCCTCTCCAACTGACGCGTTGGCACCTATCTGTAAAAGGGTTTTAGTTCTCTTTAATTCATTTATTGCATTAAAATCTTTGTACAAATGAAAGAACCAGAACTCAGTCTGTCTCGGAACAAACTCTTCATACCATAAATTCCTGCTCTTTTCGTCAAGGTTATTACGAGCCACAACCGGAAGATCAGAGCAAATCTCCATAAAAACAGAATCCCGAACTACAACAAATTCATTTTTATCTCCAAAAAGTTTTACTAAAGTATTGTTATAAACAAATTCTGAATCATAAAACTTCTCGGTATAGTCTTCAAGTATAATTGCATCAATGAGATTTTGAAATATTATAAAATCGGAAGTTGAATTTGTATTAAAATTTTTAACACTTTCGTCAAGAAGACTTTTAATTGGTTTTATTTTACTCTTTGCAATACCAAACAATCTCAATGATTCAATCAATTGATTTAAAATTGCCGGGCAAGTTGCTCTAAAGAAAGGTTTAATATTGCTTCTTACAGGATAGGAAAGAAGATGGGCGCTAAAGAACTTATTATCGGCTGGTTGTAATTCACTTCCGAATATCTTCTTCAATAGTTCGCTGTACTCAACTACTGTTTTTGAGCCATCGGGATAGTTTTCTAAATGCTCTTTAATTGACCCTTTTATTCCGCTAGCATTAATTGTTGGAAATAGTGAAACTACGTCTCTTTGAACCAGCTTGTCTATAATTCCGTAACTTAAATCTCCGCTACCTACGTGAAGATTTGTTATTACCTTAAGATTATAAATTTTCGTTTCCATCTCTCTATTATATTGCGTAATTATATCCTATTTGGTTAAAAGAGCTGTAAATACTCTTATTAACTTGGTCTTCTTCTGTGATTTTCGGATTATTTCCGGAGATTAAATTAATTAACTCCTCTTTATCACTGTGATTTACAAAAAGAACGCTCCCTCTTTTTAGCAGTTCATAACTCGTCATTCCCTTAGAGGTCTTATAACCACCCTTAACATTATGATAAACATCAATACTTGGATCTAAGGCAATAGATTTAGAAAATGTTGTCATGAATCTAAATGGATAAATATCAGATACAGCAAAATTTATTCTTTTGAATAGCTCTTTTTCTATATAAGTGTCACTTAAAAGAACAATTTTACTTGATAAGGAGTTGGGATATTTAAAAAGCTCTTTCAAGGGGTTTTTGTATATGTCTGTAACATTGTCATAATTCTCGACTAGCTGCATAGAAGCCATAAACCAAGAATTATCTGTACCCATTTTAATTGGAGTGGTTTGTAAGTTTCCTATTTTAAATTCATCCTCATCTTTGAGCTCAGAATAAAAAGAAAATCCATATCCATCTGCTAATCGATACCCAATCTGCTTAAAAAGAGCATTATCGGGCTCTTTTTTATTAATTCCAACCTGTTGCTCTTCAATAAATATTCCGTTTTGAGGGTCTAATTCTAATAGGGGATTATAATTTAGATGCTTAATCTCCCCGGATCTAACACATAACAGCAATTCTGGTATTACTGTCTTTGAAGTAATTCCGGACAAAAACGGTATATGACTTTTTAAGGAATGAAGTTTAGACGAACCATTTTGCAGCTTGTAGTAAAGAGGGATTAAATCTTGCTTTTTTTCTCTGCTAAACTCATCTACCACCCAATCTAATCCATACTCTCTTGAATTTACAACATAGTCTCCTTTCGGTCCCGTTATAAAGAGCGGAGAAATATTATTAATAATACCATATTTATTATGTCCTTTTATTACACTAAACCCGGAGCAGCCAATCAGCTTTTCCTCAGCATCAAGATTGGAAACTTTGCCATCGGCATCCATTAATCCAAAGTGCTTCAAGAGGAGATACCTAAGGGTGCCTAAAAGAGTCGTTTGCTGAGGGAAGTGCATTGATTTAACGAAGTAGTTCTCCTGGTTTTTCTTGCCAAAAGTGTTATCACTTCCAAAGAAGAAGCGTTCCAATGGAACTAGAGTTATTTTATAAACAGACATATTTAATCCTCCTCAATACTTTGATATATAGAATTGCATAGTTCGCAGATAGGCATAAAGTGAGTCTATAGCCATATCTGCAGTAGATTGGATGTTCCCATAATTATCTTCCATGTCTCTATAGATTTGCAATAATAATGACAAAACATATTCAATATATTTGCGTGATTTATCGTGCGCTGCTTTTTCATTGAAGAATTTTTCGGAAAGATTAATTAGAAAATTCTCCCTTAAACTCTCCTCGGGTATTATTGCAATAATTATCTCCCTTAAAGTTGCGTTTCTTAAGCCCGAGTTTCTGCCGCATAGAATCCTTTTAAGAAGCGGCCTAAGTGGCTCAAGCTTATATTGCACGGAACTAAGAAATTCATCGTTTAAAGATTGATTATTTAGCAAGTATTTGAATGAGTCCCAAGACTCCCAGTTTTTACACAAAGTTGTTCCAATATAGTGTCCACTGTGCTTCAAGAGTCTGTACGACAGAGCATTCTTGCCTGGTATTTGTTTGGCACTCTCAAAAAGAAGAGTCCTTGCAGAGATAAGTGCTTCTTTAAGAGGGTATTTATAGTAACTTATTGCGCAACCAAAAGATAGTGATGGTGTTGAAATAGTTGCAATTTTATACTCGGTTTGAGCTTTTTTATTCCACCAATCTATAGATTCCAAAACCAACTGGCACTCACAAATACACTTTTTAAAAATATTATCGAGAGATGTTATTAATTCGAAAATATTATTTGGTCCCTCTTCTTCGGACGTTTTTAGTGGAGCAAAAAATAATATATCATCGCCTCCTAGGTATATTGGAACACCACCATAATCTCTTATCTCAGAAGCAGCCAACATCCCAAATCTCATTAAAAAGCCGGAGAGAGTTTTGATTGCCTCTATACCACCATATTCAAACATTACCTTAAACAATCTGCCAAGATCATCTCCATCTGCTTGCACAACTGCCATATACTTGTGATAATTTTTAAGCTCAGATGGATTATCATTAGAATTTAATATCTCGTTTAAAGATTTATATAGATCTTTTTCATCTTCGTTTAACTTTTCAAAGAAGTTTATATAAATATTACGCTTCCCTTTTTCCGAAACACCATACGTTGCTATCTCAGGCACAGAGCGGAAACGGTATTTTTCGCCAAATATTCCGGTAAACAATTGTGTTGTGTTAACGGTTTCAATATACTTCCTAATATTATTTACTCCGATCTCAGTATTAAAAGAAGATTGTTGATCCATACTGTCTAGTAAAGGATAGATTACCTCTAAAGGATTATTATCTTCCTTCAACTCTATTGCAAGAGAATATTGATTAATAGACTCTTCAACGATTGTCTTGAATTCTTTGATATAATCTTTATTTATTTTATCATTTGCATTATCGATGATAACTAAAAATTCCTTATGAATTTCATTAACCCCTTTTTTGCCAAATTCCTCTACTTTTGCAATAAGTCTGTCGGGGAAAAGACCAGCTTCTTTTGAATTAGGGTCATAAGAGTCATCAATTTTTATTGGAAGAATTATCTTAAAACGACAATTATTACCTGATGTTGTATTATTTTTGTTAATCTCATCAATAATATTTTTCATTATAAACGAAA
>JAUYTB010000249.1 GCA_030695305.1 Bacteroidales bacterium | reverse complement strand
ATAATCGGCAGTGTTTCCGGGAGCTCAGACTCAGTCAGCTCATTCTCTCCCTGCAGATTCATTACAGGGAAAATATTTACTTCGTCCGAAACGATGTGTTGCATAAATATATCTGATAACTTCATAGTTTATTCTTTAATGTCAAATTGTCATAGAGTTTTGAAAACATAATGGCTAAAATCCCCTCCTCTAATATAGTCAATCATTATGCCAAACTACTGTATTGGCGCCTTTAAAGATATAAAGAGACCCGGTCTCCTTAATTGGTTGAAAGAGTAGTCAAGCGAAAAAGTAATATCGTAATATGTGACAATATCCAAACCCAGTCCGCAGCTCATAAGAAGCTTGTTAGAGAGAGTATTTGAGCTGTTTGGATATTTATGATAAACATATCCAGCATCAAAAAAACTCTTTCCGTATATAGTCATATGTACTCTGTTGA
Organism: Bacteroidales bacterium; assembly: GCA_030695305.1. Lineage (GTDB taxonomy): Bacteria > Bacteroidota > Bacteroidia > Bacteroidales > UBA932 > Bact-08. The sequence goes on along the minus strand of JAUYTB010000249.1, from coordinate 3,621 downwards.
ATTTTGGTAAAAAACGAAGAAACTTGAGATAGTAGACACTTGTTGGAAGAATAACATATCTAAAAGTTGGAGAAATTACTGCATAATGCTGACCGTCTGCAACATAAAACTCATATCCTCTCATAGAAACATCGTCATATCCAAATGCCCGGTCAAAAATATACCCTTCTACATTTTTTGCAGAGAGACCCCATTGAAACCGTGCGGAAATGTTAGCTCTGTTGAAAATTCCTTGATAATACTGCATATCACCTTTCAATTGAGCGTAAAGGATGCTCATATCGCTGGATGTATATCCTTTAACCTGATAACTCATATAGTAACCATTAAGGGGGTACTGAATATCGTCTCTCTGGTCAAATGTTATTCCATAAGTAAAGGTAAATGCAGATCTTTCTGTTTTATCGTCTCCCCAGAACTTCCGGTTATTGGCTAAGACCGCTTTGTCCAGAGAGGTGTACTCATAGTCAAGAGATATCTTATTTCTCACTCTAAGACGAGGTCTGTAAGTATACGTAATAGATGCTCTGTAATTGCTGGTGAGAAATGATGAGTCAGAGTAGAGATACTCTGGCTTATCCAGAATTGAGAGAATATTCTCTCTTCTGGAGTACCTTCTTAATATGGCAAAATCAAAAAAGTGTCTCCCTTTTTTATCTAGGGTAATATTTGAGTACTTAAAACGGAACCCCTTATTGTGCCCAAAAATAAACAGAGCATTTACAGTCTGATTTCTGCCTGCAAGGTTCATTAGTTTGTAGCCGGTTTCTGCAGTTACTTTATTCCATTGAGGGTCTTTTAACCAGCTGCTGAGATTCCTCTCTTCCAGTGTAATTCCCATGACAGGCCAGTGATACCACCTCTCATCCACACTTATTACTATCTCGACATTCTTATATTTAGAAGAGAATTCATCAATCTCTGTTAGTTGGGTAATATAGACAAAATTAAAAAGGGAGAGATTTCGGACATTATTACGCCCTTGCTCCATCATATCTTCTAGTCTTGAAATGTCAACAATATCTCCTCTTTTAAAAGGGAGCTCCCTCAGAATAATATAATCCCTGGTTTTTTGATTACCTATTATATGTATATCGGATATGAAGGCGTACTCCTTAGATGTCAGACAAGTGCTAGAAAATAGTATAAAAAGTGTAAATATTATTTGGAAGGATTCTCTTTTCATACCCAAATATAGGCAAAATCCCTATTTTCCTGACTTTAATTGCTATAAAATGAAAAAAAAACTCATAATGTTTGTTGAAATCAATAAAATAGTAGTATTTTTGTTCGTCAAAATAGACTAACCCTTTAATTTTTATTATCATGACAAAAGCGGATATCGTAAATGAGGTTGCAAAAGCAACTGGAATGGAAAAAATTGCTGTTCAAAATGTGGTAGAAAGTTTCATGGACAGCGTGAAAGATTCTCTTTCAAAAGATAAAAATGTGTACCTTCGTGGCTTTGGTAGCTTTATTGTAAAGAAACGTGCAAAAAAGACAGCCAGAAACATTTCAAAGAACACCACGTTGGTTATTCCTGAGCACTTTATCCCTGCATTTAAACCTGCAAAGGTTTTCATGAACAAAGTGAAGAACAACGTAAAAAAATAACTTATTAATTTAACAGTAATTTTCAATTATGCCTTGCGGAAAGAAAAGGAAAAGACACAAAATGGCAACACATAAGCGTAAAAAACGTTTACGTAAGAACAGACATAAAAAGAAAAAATAGTTGCTTTTTTGGTCTTCAATGTGTGAAAATCTAAAGCAAGTCGGGAGATTTGCTTTAGATTCTTTTATTTAAAAACATAGATGGATAAAGATCTGATTATTGATGTTAGTTCCACGGAGGTATCAATTGCTCTTCTGGAGAATCACAGGCTCATAGAGCTTAACAAAGAGCAAAACAATGGTAGCTTTTCGGTTGGAGATGTATATCTCGGTAGAGTAAAGCGTATAATGCCTGCTCTAAATGCTGCATTTGTAGATATCGGAGACGAAAAAGATGCTTTTATTCACTATCTGGATCTTGGATTATCATTTAAAGCCCTTGATTATTTTATCAGGCACCTCGGTCAGAACAAAAAATCTTATAAGGAGCACTTCTCAAGCTTAAAGCTGGGAGACATTCTGGAAAAAGAGGGAAAAATTACCGACGTGCTAAAGCCTGGTCAACAAATTGTTACCCAGATTGTTAAAGAGCCGATCTCAACAAAAGGCTCTAGATTGACTGCAGAGATTTCAATAGCCGGCAGAAATATGGTACTTATGCCATTCTCCGACAAAGTGAACATCTCACAGAAAATTGTTTCAAAAGAAGAAAAAAAGAGACTTGAGAGACTTGTTTTTAGTATCCTGCCACCAAATTACGGTGTTATTATACGTACTGCAGCAGAAGGAAAAAGAGCGGCAGTGCTGGATGGAGAGCTAAAGTCTCTTATTAAAAAGTGGGAAGACTCATGGCAGAGAGTAGCCAAGTCCAATCCACCACAGCTACTCTTTACAGAGAACAGCAGAACCACAACAATTCTCAGAGACTTGTTAAATGACTCTTTCTCTAATATTTATATTAATGACGAGAGTATTTGTAATGAGGTTAGGGATTATATTTCCGTGATATCTCCAGACCAGGAGAAGATCGTTAAGCTTTATAAAGGCAGTGAGCCAATATTTGATCATTTTGAAGTTTTAAAACAGATCAGAGGAGCTTTCGGGAAAGTGGTTCCAATAAAACAAGGTGCATATCTGGTGGTTGAGCATACAGAGGCACTTCACGTAATTGATGTGAACAGCGGAATAAGGGCAAAGTCCGGGATTGATCAGGAGCAGAATGCTTTTGATGTGAATATGAGCGCTGCCGACGAGATCGCCAGGCAGCTGCGTCTGAGAGATATGGGAGGTATTATAATTGTTGACTTCATAGATATGGAGAGCAACGATCACAGAATTAAACTTTTCAAACACATGCAGAGTTTAATGGAGAAAGACAGGGCAAAACATAACATTCTTCCGATAACAAAATTCGGACTAATGCAGATAACCCGTCAAAGAGTGAGACCTGCCACCGAAATTAATACCAGCGAAGTGTGTCCTTCGTGTAACGGAACTGGAAAGATTACATCAACAATAGTTGTTGACGAAATCATTGAGAGAGAACTGGCGTTTTATGTAAAAGAGAAAGGTTATAAGAAGTTTGTATTAAAAGTAAACCCAATTATTGAGGCATATCTCACTAAAGGGATATTTAGCATCTCAAGAAAATGGGCTTTTAAGTACAAGTGTAATCTTAAAATAATTCCATCATCGGACAATTCGTTACTGGAGGTAATCTGGTTAGATAAAACCGGTGAGAGGATAGATAATTAAAGATTTCTACTGCAAATAACCAATTTTTTAACGCCGTTATTGAGCGTACATCCGAAGATTGTAATATCGCCACCATCTCCGATTTTAAGTAAAGACTTTAATTCGGGTGGTGAAAGAGGGAAATTCCTTGATGTGATGTTTGCCTTTGGGTAGATTTTTCTGAGATTGCGGATTGTGTTTTTACAATAATCCGCAATCTCTTTTACTGTATATACCTTACCAGGAAAGTTTTCTACATACTCCTCCGAAGAG
>JAUYTB010000248.1 GCA_030695305.1 Bacteroidales bacterium | reverse complement strand
GCTTATGTGTGGAACTCCGGGCTCGGGCAAGAGTCTAATGGCCAAAGCCTTTGCCGGAATTCTTCCTCCCCTCGGGCGGGATGAGTCCATAGAGACAAGTATGATCTACTCGGTTGCAGGCAGAGGCCACTCCTTTAAAGGGCTCATCCGGGAGCGCCCTTTTAGAGCTCCTCACCACTCCTCATCTGCAATTGCGATAGCGGGAGGTGGAACCAAAGCCTTCCCGGGCGAGATCTCCCTTGCTCATAACGGAGTTTTGTTTATGGATGAGCTGCCGGAGTTTAGCAGACATCTTCTTGAGCTTCTAAGACAGCCGCTCGAAGAGAGAGTCATATCACTCTCCCGGGCAAACTACAAAGTGACCTACCCTTGCAATTTTCAACTTCTCGCCTCGATGAACCCATGCCCGTGCGGTTTTTATGGAGATTCAGCCGGGAGGTGCACCTGTTCGCCGCATATGGTAAGTCGCTATGCAGCCAAGGTGTCGGGTCCTTTACTTGACCGAATCGAGATGCGACTCGAGGTTAATGCTGTGCCTGGCGAACGTCTGCTTAATAACTCATTGGCAGAGAGCAGTTCTGCTATTAAGAAGAGGGTAATGGCAGCACGGGAGCTCCAAAAGAGACGTTTTGACGGCCGCTCTTGTACCAACTCCGGTCTCACTCCTGCCGAAATCAAAAAGCATTGCCCTCTTGGTTCCGGCGAAAGCCGTCTCCTAGCCACCGCCATCTCCAAACTAAACCTATCTGCCCGCGGCTACGGTAAGATTCTTAAAGTTGCAAGAACAATTGCCGACCTGGATCGCTCCCCACATATCTCCACCGCCCATCTTGCCGAAGCTATTCAGTATAGGGGTAGTTAAAAATTTATTGAAAAATATTTAGGATTATTTTTTATATTTGTGAACTAAACATTTTAAATAGTCCAATGAGTAGTTCCCTAAGAAATGATATAATCTTATCAGTTTATAGCGATAAACGGAGTGTTTTCACACTTGTCGATATCGCTATGCTTATAGGGGAGGTTAATTTTAAGACACTAAACGAACGGTTGAATTACTACGTTCACAAGGGAAAGTTATTCCGTCCGCGAAAGGGCCTTTATGTTAAACAGGAATATAATCCCGAAGAGGTGGCCTGCACTCTCTATACCCCCTCTTATATATCGCTTGAATACGTACTTCTAAAGGCTGGTATTGTTTTTCAGTATGATGACCGCATAACCGCTGTGAGCTATTTGAGCCGGAGTGTAGATATTGAAGGGAGAATCTACACATATCGAAAAATAAAGAGTGAAACATTGATTGTCACGCAAGGTATCATTCAAACGGGTAATGTAAATATCGCCACACCCGAACGCGCCTTTTTGGACACTCTCTATTTAAATTCATCATACCATTTCGATAATCTCAATCCTCTGAATAAGACTTTAATAAACAATCTTTTGCCGGCCTATAACTCTAAAAAACTTTCGGTAAGGGTAAAAAAACTGCTTTCAAATGGTTAGTATCAACAAGCATAAGTTTTTTCTGGTGCAGATACTTAAAGATATCTATTCCGATATTGAGTTGGCAAATTGCCTGGGTTTCAAAGGAGGGACAGCATTGATGTTTTTTTATGATTTGCCCCGGTTCTCGGTTGATCTGGATTTTAATCTGCTCGATGTGAAAAAAGAAAAAGAGGTTTATGAAAAGGTACGAAAGATTCTGTTGAGATATGGTAAAATATTCGATGAGGCAATGAAGTTTAACGGACCGATTATGGTTTTGGATTACGGAGTGGGTGAACGGAAATTAAAAGTTGAAATCTCAAACCGAAAGTGGGATAACCATTACGAACTGAAAAATTTGCTGGGGATACATATGAAGGTAATGGTTGCTCCGGATATGTTCGCTCATAAACTGTGTGCTTTGCTTGACAGAAGAGAGGTAACGAACAGAGATATCTTTGATATCTGGTTCTTTTTGCAAAAGCAGACACCTTTAAACAAAAAGATTATAGAAGTCCGTACGGAAATGTCGCTTGAGGGTTATATCAAAAAATGCATTGACCAACTCGAAAGTATGAGTGACAGGGGTATGTTGAATGGCTTGGGTGAGTTGATGGATGGGGGAATGAAGAAATTCGTCCGCACAAAATTACGGACAGAAACTATCTCTCTGCTTAAGTTTTATAAAGATTTTCCAATTCTCGCATAGCCAATAGATCTAGATCGATGATAACGGGATAAGCCCATTATGGTCTAAAGTTATCTATATTTGCAAAGAATTTTTTAGAGAAAATTTTAAAGTAGGGATGCAAAACAGAATTGTTATAAAGAGTTTAAGGGAGATTGAGAGGGCGGCAGCAGAGTTTCTAGAGATGATTGGCAATAATAAGATTATTGCTCTTTACGGCTCTATGGGGGCGGGAAAGACAACATTTACCAAGGCGCTTTGCAAAGTAATGGGAGTGGTTGACGGGGTAAATAGTCCAACATTCTCAATTATAAATGAATACAGGAACCTTGAGGGGACGCCGGTTTATCATTTCGACTTCTATAGAATAGAGTCCCTCTCTGATGCGTTTGATATTGGCTACGAAGAGTATATTTACAGTGGAGAGTTATGTATTATTGAGTGGCCGGAAAAAATAGAACAGATATTGCCCGATGAAACTCTCAAAGTGCAGATATCTGTTCTTGACGACGAATCACGCGAAATCACCTTCTAAGCCCTTGGCGGATTCTTAAGTTATAACAACTCTATTTTTCTGGATATAGAAGATAGGGTTTGCGCTGAATCTTGAATTTTACAACATCATCTGCCCACATAGCCTTGATCTCTGCTGCAGATTTCCCTTCCTTAATCATTTTACGAATATAGTCGCGACCGGCTAGCAGTTCGAAGAATGGACGGAAGAAGTGGTCGTCTAAATTGAGGTTGTTGTATGCATCTATCACATATTCAAGGTTTATTCCGGCTTTGTTAATCTCTTCGATAGAAGGGGTTTTACTTAAATCTACACCATAACATTCACGATTTAGCTGTGGCGGAAATTTAGCACCAGGAATACTGCGAGGGGTGAATTTGAAGTCGTAACCTTTCATGTTTGGATGACCGTAAACCATAAATGGCTTATCTGTTCCCCTTCCAAGACTTACCGGAGTTGCTTCAAAATAGCAGGTAGATGCATAGAGGTAGATAGATCTCATATTTGGCAGGTTGGGAGAGGGACTTACAGGCAATTCATACATAGTGGCATGAGTATAGTTTTTACACTTTATTACTGTAAGATTACACTGCACTCCGTTTGCCAGCCATTTCTCTCCGTTGATCATTCCCGCAAGCTCTCCGAGAGTCATACCGTGCACTGTAGGTATAGGAAGCCATCCCACTGCAGATTTGTATTTTAGATCCAGAATTGGCCCATCTACATAGAATCCAAGAGGGTTGGGTCTGTCCAGAACTATCATTTTTACATTGTTCTCTGCACAGGCCTCCATCATGCGCGCCATTGTGGTAAGGTATGTATAATACCTTAGTCCTACATCCTGGAGGTCAAACACCAACACATCAATCTGTTTCATAAGATCGGCAGATGGTTTGCCGGTGTTGCCATCATACAGTGATTTGATTGGTATTCCTGTTTTTTCGTCCACCGAGCTTGATACATGTTCGCCGGCGTCTGCATCACCACGGAAGCCGTGTTCCGGTGAGAGGATTGCCACAATATTCACCTTTAGAGATACAAGTGAGTCCACAAGGTGAGTTTTTCCAATAATTCCGGTTTGGTTAGTTAAAACTGCAACTTTTTTCCCCTTTAAAAAAGGAAGATACTCACTGACAGATTCGGCACCTGTAATAACATTTTGGGCAGATGCACCGAAACTTACAATAACCAAAAGGGCGAGGAGCAAGATTTTTTTTCTCATCATTGAATGTTGGATTAGTTTTTTATTATTTCTTGTTGTTACAAAAGTTTATAGTTAGTTATTATGGTTGTAGCTGGTCT
>JAUYTB010000245.1 GCA_030695305.1 Bacteroidales bacterium | reverse complement strand
ATTCGAACCCCCGGAACCCTTACGAGTTCGGCAGTTTAGCAAACTGCTGGTTTCAGCCACTCACCCACCTCACCAAAACCCTGCGTTTTAGCGCAGGGAGTGCAAATATACAAATTCTTTTTAATCTGCAAATATCTTACTGTGATCTACAACTCTTTTTGTAAATGCGATTTTATTTTTGCGGCTTGGCTATGTTTTCGCGCATCTCTGTGTCGGCTTGTATGTTGCGGAATTTATAGTAGTCCATAATTCCCATATTGCCACTGCGGAATGCCTCTGCCATAGCCAAAGGTATCTGTGCCTCTGCTTCAATAACTTTTGCGCGTGCCTCTTGTGCCTTGGCTTTCATCTCCTGCTCCAGGGCAACAGCCATGGCGCGCTTCTCCTCTGCACGTGCCTGAGCAATGTTTTTATCTGCATTGGCCTGATCCATCTGGAGAACAGCTCCAATGTTTCTTCCAATATCAATATCTGCTATGTCAATAGAGAGAATCTCAAATGCTGTTCCTGCGTCAAGTCCTTTGTCAAGAACAACTTTGGAGATTGAATCGGGGTTCTCAAGAACAGATTTATGGCTCTCAGCCGAACCTATGCTTGAGACTATACCTTCACCGACACGGGCAAGAACAGTCTCCTCTCCGGCACCTCCAACAAGTTGTTTGATATTTGCGCGAACAGTTACCCTAGCTTTTGCTATAAGTTGGATACCATCTTTGGCAACGGCTGTAACCGGAGGAGTGTTGATAACCTTAGGGTTAACAGACATCTGGACAGCTTCAAAAACATCGCGCCCGGCGAGGTCTATTGCAGCGGCCATTTTGAAATTAAGTGCAATATTGGCCTTATCTGCCGAGATCAAAGCGTTCACAACCTTGGGTACATTGCCTTTTGCAAGGAAGTGTGCTTCAAGTTCATTGGGGTTTAGCTGCAGACCCGCTTTGGTTCCGGTAATCATGGCCATTACAATTGTTCCGGGAGGAACCTTTCTCCAACGCATCAGTACAAGCTGAAGCAAAGAGATCTTAACCCCGGAGATAAGTGCCTGAAACCAAAGGGTCACAGGGAAAAACCACAAAAGGATTGTAAGTCCCACAAGGGATATACCTATCCAAACAAGAAATACGGTAATACTTTCCATAATTTTATATTTGATTTACAATTTTAATGTCTGATATATAATTAATTAAGTGCAAGTTGCTTGTTTTATTGAGTAGCTTGCGGGTTATTTGTATCCAGCTCCTTAACAACAATTCTATTATCTTCAATTCGTGTTATTACAACGGAAGTCCCGCTGTTAATTATTCCGCCCTGAGATCTTACCTCAGTATCGGTATCTGCAAATCTTACCTTTCCGGTGGGAGAGAGTCGGCTTAGAGTTATCCCTATAGTCCCGGGGATAAGCCCTTTTTCTGATGGATCGTTGTCCACTTTGGAGCTGATACTCTCTTTTAAAGAGAGCTTTTTCCAGGTGCCGGAGCGTAAGATGAGCCATGTAAAAATGGAGAGTAGTGCAATAACTAAACCTAAAACGATTAATCCGGTTATGTGACCAAACTCTGTAAAGGCGAGCACTACGCCACCTGCTATGGAGAGAAGCCCCAGGATTCCGGCAAAACCGAATCCCGGTATTATCAGGAGTTCAATTGCAATCAGCAATATTCCCAAAAGAACTAGAGTTATAATAAGTGTCATTAGTAAAAGTAAATATATCTTGAAACAGTGTGCAATTTACAAAATATATTGAATAAAAGCGTACTAATTCTCTTTGACAATCTCCTCCAACAGTACGCCGGGAGCTCCGAGACCGGAAATAATTGTAATAAGCTGCTCTGCTTCTATTTTGTTGGAGAATGGACCTATAAGAAAAATCTCTTTACCTTCAACCATCTTTTTGGCAATATCCCTGTCTGTGTTGCTGCGAATAATATCAATTACTGGTTGTGGCATACCTGCAGGATAGCCATCAATCCTAATTTGCCAAGTAGATTGAGAGACTCTCTCCTGCTCAATTGTTCTGGCACTCCTGATAGGAGTGCTCTTGCCGTTATCAAATGCCACCACAATTGCAGATGGGAATCCGGCTCTTTTTACAGTTGCGAGAGCATCAGCCGCCTCTTGGTGGGTAAAAAACTGCCCGGCAGTATATACCCATCTGCCCTGAGAGTTCCTGTTCTCAAATATTGGGCTGAGACCTTTAAAAACTTTAAGATCAGACCTGGGAGTAGAGAGTGTAAAGATCTGAATTCTATAGACAAGAGCATTCGGGTATGAGCTATCCTCTGCCATTACAGACTCCTCTTCAACTCTAAAGGTGTAATCGAAAAGCTGGACAGGGTTGTGAATCTCTATCTCCGGAAATGGTGCAAACTCAGATGCCAATAAAATAAACGGCACTTCTATCTGTTCAGGTATAATAGTGTCACTCCTCTCCACTGCAAAAAACTCCTCGCTTCTTGGAATAAGTGTCCCCTTTTTAAGAAACTCCATCTCCCTTTTCTGGACAACTTCATTTGCAACCCTCAGACGGGACTGCATATCCAAAAGCGCCAGCTCTCCATCATAGATTCTTCTCTCTATCTGAGCCCTCTCCTCGCTCTCCGTAAAGGTGCCGTAAAGCATTCTGTTTGCAGATATACTTCTTGTGGTGCTGTCTATACTTCTCTGGATTCTCCTTACTTCCATAATCATTCGGGTGTACTCATCTGTTTCGGGAGTAGTCATTACATCCCTTTTTTCCTCAGGTGCAGATGTGAACTGAGTTGTGGATCCGGAGATAGAAAAAGAGACAATCCTTGTTGCCTCATCTATTGAACTAACAGCTCTTTTAACAGGATTATTCTCAAAATCAAGCCTGTAAATCTCGATTGAGTCGCGCGACAGAGTATTACGGTTTGATGCGACATAGGTATTAAGACCATCCGGGCTATAGTAGAGCAAAAGATCGTCATCTACAGAGGAGTAGGGAAACCCCATATTTTGAGGTAAACCCCAGTCATTGGTACTCTTATCAATAGAGGATACGTAAAGATCAAATCCTCCTATCCCAAAATGTCCGGTAGATGAGAAGAAGAGATGTTTTCCATCCCTGCTTAAAAAAGGGAATAGCTCATCTCCGGAGGAGTTAACAAGCGAATTAAGCGGTTCCGGATATGACCAAAGATCTCCCTCGATACGGCTTATCCTGTAGATGTCAAAGTCTCCGTTATCATTGAGGGCAGAGTAGTAAATGACACTCTCTCCATCTTCTATGAGAGCCGAAGGTGGAAAGGAGTACTCTCCAGGTCCCTTTGATAGATCCGGCGGAAGTTCTCTCCATAACCTTTCGTTAAATCCCGGATAATATAGAAAGAAGTGCGATAAAGGAGCTGTAAACCTACCTGTTACTACAGGATGAGATGCATAGAGAAGCATATTTATTCCATTCTCACTCTTCGCAATAAGAGATTGGATGATATTAATATATAAAGAATCAGAACTCTCCGAGAGAATCTCTTTGTAAATCTCTATTGCTTCGTGAAAACGGTACTCTTTCCTTAATCTCTCTGCACTCTCCAGCTTAGTATCATTTGAAGTCTGACCCGTTGCGGTAAAGCCTATAAGCGCAATTGCTAAAGAGAGGTATATAGACTTTTTCATACATTGGAAAATATATTGGACAACAAAAGTACTAATTTCTTTATATTTTGGGAAAAAATACTACTTTTGTGCTCTAATTTTCGTTGAATTATATAATTTAAACAAAATATTCCATGCAAAATAAAGGCGCCATCAAACTTGTGGCAATTTTAATCGCTTTAGCCTGCCTGTATCAACTTTCGTTTACCTGGGCTACCAGAAATCAGGAGAAAAAAGCCGTTGCCTATGCTGTAAAAGCAGCTGAAAATGAGCAGCTAACTCCAGCTTTCAATCTTATTTCAGACCTTGACAAGGCCTACTATCTTGACTCAATCCGCAGAGTTAAGGAGAGATTTTACATCGACTCCATAACTGCAGAGAAGGTATTCCTCGGGTTTACCTATAAAGAGATCAAAGAGAAGGAGATAAACCTTGGACTAGACCTAAAGGGAGGTATGAACGTAATGCTCGAGGTAAGTGTTCCCGAGCTTGTCACAGCTCTCTCAAATAACAGCACCAATGCACTCTTTATCGAGGCGATGAGAGTTGCAAAGAGTAATCTCTCCCCATCTAAGACAGATTTCATCTCTCTTTTTGGTGAAGCGTGGGATCAGGTTGCCCCGGGTCAGAGAATGTCTCAGGTGTTCGGCACGTATGAGATGCGAGACAGAGTTAAACCGGAGACATCAAACTCAGATGTTCTAAAAGTTATTAGAGAGGAGTCCGAGAGCGCTATATCCAACTCTTTCAATGTTCTTAGGAATCGTATTCGCCGATTTGGAGTAACACAGCCAAATATCCAGAAAATTGGTACTACAGGAAGAATTCTTGTAGAGCTACCCGGTGTAAAGGAGCCGGCTCGTGTACGTAAGCTTCTCCAGGGAACAGCTTCACTCGAGTTTTGGGAGACATACGAAAATCAGGAGGTTTATCCCTATCTAATTGAGGTAAACAGAACTGTAAAAGAGATGCTTGACGCATTGAAGGAGCCTGTTGCAAGTACGGTTTCCGAAAATCTTACAGAGAGTGCTGTAACTGAAACTTCGGCCGCAGATACTGTAAAGTCAGAGGCAGAAGCTCTTTTGAGTCAAATTAAAGCAGAAGACTCTCTATCTGTTGCAGATGCAATGCTAGCAGAGCAGAACCCACTCTTCTTTGCTCTTAACCCAAATGTTCATCAGGGACAGCTAATTCCGGGACCGTGTGTCGGAAGAGCTCACTACAGAGATACTGCAAAAATTGGCGTTTGGCTAAGAAGTACACAAGTACAGTCTATCCTGCCGGCCGATCTTAAACTTATGTGGACAGTTAAGCCGGTAGATAATGCAGGTGTTATATTTGAACTGATTGCAATCAAGGCAACAACCAGAGATGGTAAGGCCCCTCTAGACGGAGGAGTTGTTACTGACGCCAATAAATCTTTCGGAAACACAAGCGGATCACCGGAGGTGGACATGGCTATGAATGCAGAGGGTTCCAGAATCTGGGCCAACATGACTGCAAACAATATTGGCAAATGTATTGCGATTGTTCTTGACGGTATGGTTTACTCATACCCTAGAGTTAACTCGGAGATTACAGGAGGTCGCTCTCAAATTTCAGGTACTTTCACAGTTACTGAGGCAGATGACCTTGCAAATGTTCTTAAGTCCGGAAAACTTCCTGCTCCTGCAAGAATTGTTCAAGAGGCTGTTGTGGGACCAAGTCTTGGAAGTGAGTCAATCAATGCGGGTCTTATCTCGTTTGTAATTGCCTTTGTAATGGTGCTTATCTATATGATCTTGTTCTACAGCGGAGCGGGTCTGGTAGCAAATATAGCGCTGATTACAAACGTTCTGTTTCTTTTTGGAGCACTTGTCTCTTTTGGCGCCGTGCTTACCCTGCCGGGTATTGCCGGTATCGTTCTGACACTCGGAATGGCTGTGGATGCAAACGTTATTATATACGAAAGGATACGAGAGGAGATAAGGGCAGGAAAAGCCCTCCGGCTTGCTGTCTCTGACGGATATAAAAATGCATACTCTGCTATTGTGGACGGTAACCTAACCACAATTATAACAGGTATAGTACTTGCAATATTTGGTTCAGGACCTGTTCAGGGATTTGCTACAACTCTGGTTATTGGTATTATAACCTCACTTATCACTTCAATATTTATTACCAGACTCGTTATTGACTGGAGACTTAATAAAAACAAGAACATAACATTCGATAATAAATATACCAGAAACTTCCTCCAGAATACTAAGATTGACTTTGTTGGCATGCGTAAGAAGGCCTACACCTTCTCTATCGCAATTACAATCATAGGTCTTGGCTTTATAGTATTCAAAGGATTCTCTTATGGCGTTGACTTTACAGGAGGCCGCACATATGTGATTCGTTTCGATCAGGAAGTTACAACCGGAGAAGTAAGAACAGCTCTTCTTGGGGAGTTTGATGAATCAATTGAGGTTAAGCAGTTTGGCGGAGAGAGCCAGATGAAGATAACCACTAAATATATGATTGAGGACAACTCACAGGAGACGGATGAGCTTGTTGACGGTAAGGTCTATAATGCACTTAAAGACTTTTTTGTGAGTAAAATATCTTTGGAGGAGTTTACAGCAACAACAGAAAATCCAAATGGTATTGTAAGTTCGGAGAAGGTTGGACCAACAATAGCAGACGATATCAAGAGAGATGCATATATTGCAGTAATTATTGCACTTCTTGCAATCTTTATCTATATCGCAACTCGTTTCCGCGACTGGACATGGGGTACCGGAGGTCTCGTAGCGTTGATGCACGACGCCCTTTTTGTAATGAGCTTCTTTGCTATTTTCACTGGACTCCTCCCTTTCAGTCTGGATGTTGACCAGTCGTTTATTGCGGCAGTTCTCACAATAATCGGTTATTCAATCAACGATACGGTTGTTATTTTTGACAGGATAAGGGAGTACAGAACACTCTATCCAAAACGCGATCTTAAGGAGAATATCAACGAGGCACTAAATAGCACACTCTCCAGAACGATTAATACAGGAGGTACAACACTCGTGGTTCTACTCTCTATTGCAATCTTCGGGGGTGAGGTTATCAGAGGATTCTCTGTTGCTCTTATTGTGGGTGTGATTATAGGTACCTACTCATCTCTCTTTGTTGGAACGCCGATTGTTTATGATCTGTACAACAAAAAGATGGCAAAAAAATAGCAAACATTAACAGTTAGGTTTGTAAATACCTAAAAAGATATGAGGCCGGAGAGTTATTTCCGGCCTCTCTTTATTGCATTTGTACCGTTTTATTATCAACTTTGCTGTAATCTAAAATTATAATGAATAAAATGAAACTTCCTTTTGCAGAATCCTATAAAATTAAAATGGTTGAGACCATAAGAAAGAGTACCAGAGAAGAGAGAGAGAGGTGGATAACTGAGGCTGGATATAATCTTTTTAATCTCAAAAGTGATTATGTCTTTATTGACCTTCTGACAGATTCGGGAACAGGAGCTATGAGTGATAAGCAGTGGGCCGCAATCATGGAGGGAGATGAGAGTTATGCCGGAGCAAGATCTTACTATAAACTCAAGGATAGTATAAAAGATATTACGGGTTTTGACTACTATCTGCCTACTCATCAAGGGAGAGCGGCAGAAAATGTACTCTTCTCATCAATAATTAAGCAGGGAGATGTTCTTCCTGGAAACTCTCACTTCGACACCACAAAGGGGCATATTGAATTTAGAAAGGCGCATGCTGTTGACTGTACAGTAGATGAGGCAAAAGATACAACAGCCGAACTCCCTTTTAAAGGTAATATCGACCTCAATAAACTGGAAGATGTGCTTAAGATGTATCCAAAAGAGAAGATACCATGCATCGTTTTGACTATAACCAACAATACAGCAGGAGGTCAACCGGTATCGATGGAGAACATCAAAGGAACGTCCGCCCTTGCAAAGAGATATGGAGTGAAGTTACTCTTTGATTCTGCCCGTTTTGCCGAGAATGCATACTTTATAAAAACCAGGGAGGAGGGTTATTCAGAAAAGGGGATTGTTGAGATATGCAGGGAGATGTTTAGCCATGCAGATTTTATGACAATGTCATCCAAGAAGGACGCCATAGTAAATATGGGAGGTTTTATCGCCTTTAGGGAGGAAAACGATTGGAAAGGGTGTCAAATGTACAATATAATGTTTGAGGGCTTCATTACATACGGAGGAATGTCCGGAAGAGATATGGCTGCCCTTGCTCAGGGACTCAGAGAGGGCACCGATTTTAATTATTTAGAGACACGTATTGGACAGGTGGCCTACTTAGGCAAGAAGCTGGATGAATACGGTATCCCGTATCAAAGACCTGCAGGGGGCCATGCAATATTTGTAGACGCAGCAAAGATCCTCACAAAAGTTCCAAAGGAGGAGTTTATTGCTCAGACTTTGGGAATTGAACTTTATCTGGAGGGTGGAGTGAGAGGTGTTGAGATAGGAACACTATTGGCAGACAGAGATCCTCAGACAAGAGAGAACAGATATCCTGCTCTTGAACTACTGCGTCTTGCTATACCCAGAAGAGTCTATACAAATAACCATATGGACTATATAGCCGCCTCTCTGAGAAATGTTTATGAAAGGAGAGAGAGTATTAAATCCGGCTATAAAATTGTGCAGGAGCTGCCAATAATGAGACATTTTACTGTTGAACTCGAACCGGTCAAAAAATGAAGCGTCTATTTTTAGCAGTATTTATTATTCTGATTATCAGTGATGCTTACGGACAATTGCCGGGAAATACCCCGGTGCCGTTTGATTCAGCAAAGCTCAGAGTATTCTATAACTACAAAGCAAAAAACTACACCGACTCAAAGTTTTTTACCGAAGATATTTTCTATCTCGACATAGGCAGCGTAGGATCAGATTTCTATAGCTTTAATAACTATATGCTGGATTCGGCCAGAGAGCAGTTAATCAGCAGAGGGCTAACTTCGGAGGAGGTGTTTCTGGGAACCAGAAGCATGAAGCAGGGTTCGGAGGAGAGAATAGTTAAGAACTATAACAATCAGTCATTAACTGTTGTCTCTCCGGTTTTCTTTCAAAAGTATTGGTATTCAGAAGATCTTAATGTACAGGAGTGGAATCTTACCGATGACACCCTTACTGTTTGCTCCTATTTATGTTATAGGGCATGGTGTGTTTTCAGAGGCAGAGAGTGGAGTGCTTGGTATACTCCTGATATCCCCTCTATGGACGGGCCCTGGAAACTTACCGGGTTGCCAGGCTTAATACTTAAAGCAGAAGATTCAAAAAAAGAGTTTATTTTTGAGAGCAGCGGAGTGATGCTACTCTCTCCTGTTAAGCCCCTTTTTCATCCGCTCGAGAGCAAATCTTCGGGTATAATTAAAACAGATGGGAAAACCTTTTTACAAATTAAGAGGAAGAGTGTTGAGGATATAAAGGGCTCTATTGCTGCTCAAGGGATGAAAATTGTGGCAGTTACAGATGAAAAAGGGCTTGAAAGCCAGATTCCTAAAAGAACTATGAATTCAATAGAAGAGTATTAATTAGACAATGATATTTAAATCTCCTGTTTTATTGGCAGTTGTATTAGGAGTCTCTCTTATGTTTACAAAAGCAGTGGCACAGGAGAGAGCAGCTTCCGATTTAGCCGTAATCAAAGGAGAGGTGATATCCTCATCTGACGGAAAGGCTCTTCTAAATGCAAGAGTGACACTTACTGATACAATCTCGGGCAGAGTTATTGCCTATGCCTTTACAAACACAGATGGCCTTTTTGTCCTAACAGTACGCAACTCTTTGCCACCATGGAGAGTAGAGGCCTCATCACTGGGTTACAAAAGCGAATCAATCACTGTTTTAGCATTGCCACAAAGAGAGCTCTCTTTTTATCTGGAAAACTCTAATATTAAGCTTAATGAAGCTGTTGTTGTTGCACCAAAAGTTTCATTGAGAGGGGATACATTGAATTTCCTGACTCATGGCTTTCAAAAGCAGGGAGATATAACACTGGAAGATGTTCTAAAGAGACTTCCGGGCATTGAGGTTTCACAAAGTGGAGAGATAAGGTATAATGATACACCTATAAACGCACTCTATATTGATGGTAAAAATATCCTTGAGGGTAAATATTCACTAGCTACAAAGAATTTCTCCCCCGATGTTGTCTCTATGATTCAGATTTTTGAGAATCATCAACCGGTCAAAGCTCTTAGAGATTTCACCCCCTCTACAAGTGCTGCTATAAATCTTAAGCTCGATCCTAAGGCAAAAGCAAAATGGATATTAACAGGGGATATCTATGCAGGTATTCCAGCCCCTTTAGCCGATATCAGACTGCTTCTTTTCCACTTCTCGCCACATATGCACTCCATGAATCTGGTAAGGGCAAATAACAGAGGAAAGAGTATCTCAGGAGAGCTCAATAGCCACTCTCTGGGAGCTGCTGCACAGACACAACTACTCAACAGGGATGATATCAACCTTGTAAATGTCACAGGAGCGGCTAATCCGCCTATTGGAGAGGAGAGGGCGCTGTTTAATAAAAGTGGATATATATCTGCGAATATACTCTCGGTAATCAAAGAGAGTAGTGAGGCCTCTATCAGGTTTGGTTATATCTATGAACAAAAAGAGAGAGAGGTACAGGAGTGGACAGAGTATCTTATTGGAGATAACGATAAAAGAGTTATTGGTGAGAGTAGCAGATTCTTTGGAATGCAAAATACACCCGAACTGGATTTTGTATATAAAACTAATAGCAACAGTTACTTTCTGCAAAACAGATTAAACCTTAAGATGAGATTTGAAAATAACAGCTCATCACTCCTCAATCCGGATCTGCTCTCTTCCAGAGCAGAGCTAAGACAGTTCGAGGGATCGGAAATAGTTACATGGATAAAACCATACAACAGATCTCTGCTCAAAATCACCTCCAATACCTCAATATCCTCATCTCCCCAAAATCTTTTTGTGGAGGATAGTTCAAATATAAACAGATCTGTACGACAGGAGGCCTCTCTTTTTCAAGTATTATCCAATAACTCTGCATCGTTTATTAAAAGGGCAAAGCTGTTAACCCTGGAGAGCGGAGCAGGATTGAATCTCAAATATCAGAGACTTAATAGTCGGTTATCCAGTAATCAGGAGCATCCGTCGCAGAGATCGCTTCTAATAAATGAGATCTATATATTTACTGGAGCAAGATATGAGAGAGAGAAGATAAGGGTGACACTCAATCTCCCGCTTAAATTGGTTAATGGCTCCCTCTCTGCTCCCGGAGATATTACGGGCAGATATAGATTCAACCCATATTGGGAGATCTCTGCCGGAATAAGAGTTTCCGATAGTTATTCTGATATCAGGGCTGTTGATTCTGCTCTTACAATGGTAAATTACCGGCTTTTTGTCTCCGGAACTGATACTCTGTTTCGTGATAAAAGCATCAACTATTTTGTTAGAGGCACATACAATAATCCTTTAAAATTAGTCAATATAACCTCCTCCATAGCATATATAGACGATTATAACAACTCTGTTTCTTATCTTAGTTATATGGGGGATTACATTCTTCTAAACAACAGATTTGAGAAAGGTGATGGAAACTCTCTCTCTGCAACTTTTAGTTTTACAAAGAGTTTCTTTGACTCACCACTACTTCTTGATCTTAGAGTGACTGCCGTAAAATCTTCATTTATAATGGTTCAGCAGAATATAAGGAGTGAGATAATCCAAAAAAATCTCTCTTTTACCCCCAAAATAGAGTTTTCGCCACTAAGATCCCTGGATATTGAACTTATTGCCCCTTTCTCTTTGTATGAGAGCAGATCACTCTCTGGTAGCGGTGACAAACAGATAAATATATCTCCATCATTCAACAGCACCCTATCTCTTTCAGAAGGAGTAACCATGTCACTTAATCTCTCGCTCTTTATAAATGAGCTGAGTAAAGGGCTGTTTTACGCTTCACCTTTTGCAGATATTAAGATCAGATATAAAACGGGAAGAGGAGAGTACTTTAGTGAAGTTGTGAATATCTTCAATAAGCGGGAGTACCGGTACCGTACAATAGGAAATCTCTCTTTAACCGAAAGATACTTTAAGCTGCGCCCTGTCAGCTTTGTTGTCGGCTACAGGTTTACGCTTTAAATGTTACGGTCCCTCTATTTTTCTGATTTGCTTCCCTACTCAGATGATACTCCTTTGTCCGATGCTGATCCTCTTGAAGGTGATCTTCTCCCTTTTGAGGATGCTCCACCTCTTGAAGATGAGCCTCTTCCCTTCTCAGATGATCTTCCCTTCTCAGATGCTGATCCTCTACTCTTTTCAGATGAGCCTCTTCCCTTCTCAGATGCTCCTCCTTTCTCAGATGCTGATCCTCTACTCTTTTCAGATGAACCTCCTCTTGAAGGCGATTTTCTCCCTCTTGAAGATGCTCCACCTCTTGAAGATGGTCTTCTTCTACTCTCTTCACTGCTATTATCGCGACCACTCTCATTTGAGTCATTGGCTCCGGTGCCCCATGATTCATCCCAGATTAGTGAATAGTCAAGTTGTTTTTGCTCAAGATTTGCCTTAACAACCTTAACTCTTACAGGAGAGCCAAGAACAAACCTCTTTCCGCTTCTCTTACCGGTAAGGGTGAATGTCTCTTCGTCAAAAACAAAGTAATCTTCACGGATATCCCTAAGGGCAACAAGCCCCTCTACCTTGGTCTCGGCAAGTTCTACAAACATTCCCCAATCTGTAATTCCCGAAACATTTCCTTCGTACTCGTTCCCAATCTTATCCTGCATAAACTCCACCATCTTGTACTTTATGCTAGATCTCTCGGCCTCTGTTGCAAGCTGTTCTCTCTCACTAGAGTGGATACACTTATCTTCGTAGCTTTTCTTATCGAGAGACTTCCCTTTATCCAGATAGTGAGCCAACATTCTGTGAACCATCATGTCCGGGTATCTTCGTATAGGAGAGGTAAAGTGAGTATAGTAATCAAAAGCAAGTCCGTAGTGACCATAATTGTCTGTAGAGTAGCGGGCTCTTGCCATAGAACGAAGAGCCATAATCTCAATGGCACCCTCCTCCGGTTTACCCTTGGCAGTTGCTAACAGATTGTTAATCTCTCCCGATAGTTCGCGGGGGTTTCTGGTGGGCTTCATTGTGTAACCCAAGTGATGAATGAAGGAGCGGAAGGCCTCAATTTTATCTATGTTTGGTTCCTCGTGAATTCTGTAAACAAAAGTCCTGGCCTTTTTCCCGGCATCCACGGCTCCAATAAGGGATGCTACCTCCTTGTTTGCAAGAAGCATAAACTCCTCTATTAGCCAGTTGGAGTCTTTACTTATTTTTTGAACAATATTTGTTGGTTTACCATTTTTGTCAACCTCCACCTTCATCTCCGGTCTCTCAAAACTGATTGCTCCTTTGCTGAACCTCTCCTCTCTTAGAAATCCTGCTAACTGGTGAAGCTTGAGGATCTCATTTTTAAGAGGTCCCTTCTCTGTTTCGATCACATCCTGAGCTTGTTCGTAGTCAAATCGGAAATCAGATTCAATCACAGTTCTTCCAAACCATTTTTTGTGAATTCTTGCCTTTTCGTCCATCTCAAAAACGGCGGAAAAACAGAGTTTCTCTTCACGTGGTCTTAGCGAACAGAGTCTGTTTGAGAGCTTTTCCGGAAGCATAGGAACTGTTCTGTCTACCAAATATACAGAGGTTGCCCTGTCAAGAGCCTCTTTGTCCAGTATTGTCCCAGGTAATACATAGTG
>JAUYTB010000240.1 GCA_030695305.1 Bacteroidales bacterium | reverse complement strand
CACTATTATATAGTAATCGAGAGCATCTTACAAGACCTTTCTCAAGGTCTTTGAATCTGCTCTCAGGATAGTACAACCCCAGCTCTCTCTCAATAATTTGAGCAACCTTGCCTAAAAGATCTCTCTCCTCCATATATACTTATCTTCCGGATCTTTTGCCAAAAACCATATCTAATTCCAGAATATCATCCTTAGAGAAGAAGGTGTCTGTATCGTAAAGATAGATTATTCCCTTATCTCCGTTTACAAGCTTTATTGCAGATAGCCCATTAAATACGGTTTTAATCTCCTTAATCTCATCATCGGTTATAGAGGTAATTGTGCATGAGTTATCGGCAATTAATGCTATACGATTGTTGTTATAATTCAAAATAATAAAGTGCTCTTCGGAAGTGAACTCTTTATAAACCAACCCAAAACGACATGTAAGAGAGAGAACGGGAATAACCTCACCCTGAATGTCAATTACCCCCTTTATATAATGAGAAGTAGTTGCCACCGGAGTTATCTCCTGAGCAGGAATAACTCTGTCAATGAATTTGAGAGGTATTGCAAATTGCAAATTGCCGTCCCGAAACAGCAATACATCTTTGATCCTGATATCTTTCTTTGCCATACTTAAGAAAAATTAAAGGACTCTTTCCAGAATTTTACGCGCTACAGAGTAGTCTACGCTTCTGTTCTCTCCAAGACGATAATTCCTCTCTTTAAACCTCTTTTCAATCTCATCTATAGTATCTCCGGAGATACCGTTCTCCGATAATTTGATCTTGAATCCAAGTGAGATAAACAACTCCTCTGTCTTTTTGATAGACATAGCTATGGCTCTCTCCCTGTCCGGTATATCTATATCAAAGACCCGCCTTCCGTATTGAATTATCTTATCGCCTTTCTCCTCTTTTAAAACCCACATAGTTCCCGGAAGAACTATTGTAAGAGTGTGCCCATGCGTAAGACCGTGCAGAGCTGTAAGTTCGTGTCCTATCATATGTGTAGCCCAATCCTGTGATACTCCCATAGAGATAAACCCATTAAGGGCCATTGTAGCAG
>JAUYTB010000235.1 GCA_030695305.1 Bacteroidales bacterium | reverse complement strand
TTCGAAAAATTCTCACAGGGGCTGGAAGAGGTGATTCAGTATATCCGTGAAAGAGTACCGGCAATGGCTGATAAACCAAACAAAGAGAGTGTAACATCTTCTTTCTCAGATGTTAACTTCGAAGAGCTTTAAAGACACAATACCCTCCGCTTATGGGCCTGTTAGTTTCCTGACAGGCTTTTTTTAATTATTTTTAAAATACAGTAATATTTTTAGGGTAAAGGCCATTCTAATTGTATTTAATACGTAGCACTTGTAGATTAATTTATAGTGTTAGGTTAAGTTAGTGGTTAGTGGTTAATGGTGAATGGGGAGTTTCAGCGATAATGTAACTCCTCTGTTGCAAAAAAAGAGTCCGGAAAAACCGGACTCTTTTTTTAAAAACAATATTATTTGAGGTACCCAGCAGAATCGAACTGCTGTTCACGGTTTTGCAGACCGTTGCCTAACCACTCGGCCAGGGTACCGATTTGAGCTTGCGAAGATAGCTATTTTTTTTAAATACCCAAAAAGAGATCTAAAAATCGCTTTGCTTTTTTAAATTACTTATGAAGATCCCCGAAATAATCAGAATCAGTGCCATAACAGTAAAAACTCCTATCTTCTCTCCCAATACAAAATGGATAAAGATCAATGAGAGAACAGGTGAAAGATAGGTGATCTGAGTAAGAGTCAATTTGTTTTTTGCCAGGTTAAGAGCCTTACCCCAAAGGATGAATGCAAACCCCATCTCAAAACAGCCTACATAAACAGCCGCCAAAAAAGGTTTTAGAGCCGGAAGCTCCATTGGTATAAAAAGAGCGGGTATCACTATATAGAGGGAGCCAAAAAGGAAATTCGTAAAGAGAGAGATTGTTGAATCCTCTTTTGAATTAATTTTTGAAAGCCAATAAGTTGCCCAAATAAATGTACTGCCTAGAGCCAGAATAACACCCACAAGAGAGAGAGCCCCGTCAGGAGAGGCAGAGTTATTACCCGATAGAATGGCTATCCCCGCAAAACTTACTGCTATACCAATTGATTGGTACCACTTTAACCTCCGGCGGAAACGTATTGAGATCATTAAAAGAAGGACAATTTGCCAGGAGTAGTTGAGGGGCTGAGCTATTTGAGCCGGCAGCAGTGCGTATGCCTTAAACAATACCAGATAGTAGAGGAACGGATTGAGAAGCCCCTGAAGAGCAGCCTTAACTAAATTCTCTCTCTTTTTAAAAAAGGAGATAAGTTCACCGATTTTTCCCAATCTGAGAATCTCAGCAAAAGTGACCGCAAGGGCAGTCAGCGAAGCAATCAGAAGAAGCGTTACAAAACTCATCCCATCCAATGCAATCTTAAATGCAGTAGCAACTGTTGACCAAAAAAGGACAACAAGACCACCCATAAACATAGCCCTGGTTTGATTTTTCATTCTACCTTAAAAGATGATATGACTGCTGTAATACTTTTTGCCTTAACATAGGGTGAAGAGTATCTCTCTCCTTAAGAAAACGGGAGACAATCTCAGATGCCTCTGCAGAAGAGTGACCTCTCAAAAGAGAGCGAAGCCAGTTTACCGGAAAAAAAATATCGCCACTTCTCTGTATCTCCTCTATAATCTCAAGTCCGGGTTGTATATAACTGCGGGCACTCTCCTCTCTCAAACGGTGATTAAGAAATGCCAGAGCAGTTGCAGCCCATGGTTCAACTCCCCGGTTTTTTATACTTAAAAGTGAGAAAAAAACAGAGTCTCTGATCTCTGCTGAGCTAGAGGTAGAGGGGTAAACAAAGAGAAACTCCCTCTTTCTGTCAAATCCGGAGAGACGCGATAGCTGAACGCTCCGGATATCACTCCATCTCTCCGGAAACCTTAAAGCAAGCTCATATGAGAGTCTCATTAAATCTCTCTCTCCCAGTTTTATATCAGTAAACTTCTCCGGATTACTCCAAATACGGTACAATCTCAGGGCAGACTCTTCACACGAAGCAACATCAATATAGCCATTAAATGCCATTGTCTTAAGCTGAATATCTGACAGGGAGAGAGTGATATCCCAAAAGGTTCTGCCTATCTTGCCGTAGCTCTCCTTTAACAACTCAGATGTCAGATAAGAGGTAATCCTGGAAAAAATAATGGGATTTCTCTCTATAACCAGTGCCCTGCATAAAGCATCTGCAAAAAACTCCTCTGTAATATTTTGAGCCCAAAGATTCTCATAAAGATTAATTATCACAGACAACCTGGTAACATCATCACTTAGTCTGCCCGATATAAGCAGATTAGTAACCCTCTCTGACTCCTCAGTGTCTAAAACAAAAAGAGCATATCCCAAACCATCGGAGTTAGGAACTACAGATGAGAGAATATCCTGCCCCCAGGTTATCCCTCTGCCCAGAGGATCACTCTCTGTATAGAGAACTGTATCGCCTTTGAATTTTGCAATTATATGCGGCCTTCCCCTCTCTTTTATCCAAACATCACTCCACTTTGTTAAATTATCAGTAGAGAGTGAGTCTAGGATCTCTATCAGTTGATCCCAAGAGGCATTTGAGTATGCATATCTGTTGAGGTAGCTCTGGACACCCTTGCGGAACAACTCCGGACCAACACGATGCACAAGCTTCTCCATAACAATAGGCGCTTTATTGTAAATAATATTACCATATACCAACCCTGCATTATTGAGGTTATCCAGATTTTGTTGAACCGAATTACTCCCGGGCCCCCTATCTTCCTGATATGAAGCCGGATAATACTTATTGATAAAGTTAAGACGGTGATTAATCTCTGGAAATTGAGGAGAGACTATCTGCGAAGCGAACCAATTAGCAAAGACCTCTTTAATCCAAACATCATCAAACCAAGGCATTGTGACATAATCTCCAAACCACATATGAGCAGTCTCATGAGCTATTAAACTGGCCCTGGCAAGCTCGTCGGTAATTGTTGCACTCTTGTCAAGAAACATTGTTCTGTCGCTGTAGAGGGTGGCTCCTACGTGCTCCATGCCTCCATACTGAAAGCCGGGAACAATCACTATATCATACTTCCGGAAAGGGTAAGCAATTCCGGTATAATCTTCCAGCCAATCCAAAGAGTAGAAGAGCTGGTCAAAGATCAGGTTACATTGAGACTCCTTATAGGGGTCACTCTCTCTGTGAAAGATTGAGATACTCCTGTTGCCCCTTTTTCCGGTTATCTCCTTAAACTCTCCTGCAACAAATGAGAATAGATATGTTGATATCGGCTCTGTTTGAGAAAAGAGCAGAGAGACCCTTTTTCCGGCGGTATCAGACTCTTGAACCTGGCCATTGGCCACCGCAACCCACCCAAGAGGAATATCAAGAGAGAGGGTATACAAGGCCTTAATGTCGGGCTGATCGAAACAAGGAAAGAGTGTTCTGGCCCTGTCCGGAACTAGAAGAGTGTAGAGAAGATTCTCTCTTCTGTTAAGAGAGCTCTCTCCGGCTATAAAATCTATCTCAATACTATTTTTACCCGCTTTTAAATATCGGGAAGGTATCAGAAGGTGCTCTCTCTCTGGGATTATCGTTATCACCTTACCATTAACCTTGGCTATTAAGCTTTTGTGCAATCCATTATCTCTGTTTGCAACCTCTTGTGCAGATGATAACTTAAATTCACTATAAGGCGCAAAATCCAGAATTACAGGTGATAGAGAGAGGAGATTAAAAGTGAGAGTGAGTTTTGCATCTATAGATGAATCCTGGGTTAAAGGAATTGAGAAGTATAAAGAGTACTCCACATCTGAAAGTTGCCCTTTTCTGTACTGCGCCAGCTCTTTACTGACACCTGCCTCTAATAATTTCTCACTAGCTTGTTTACATCCGGTTAAACAAAATAGAGAAGCTATCAGAGATATCTTCAAAATCATTATCACAAGCTCTCTTCTCATATTAAAGAGAATTGGCACCTCTCCCAAAAGCTATCAGGGAGTATAAGTTTAAGGTAATGAGAGTCGGTCTCGTCAAAAGTATCTATCTCTTTACTATCTATATCAAGAAGCGCAACAACATTCCCTTTATACTCAAAGGGCACAACTATCTCCGATCTGGATAAAGAGCTGCATGCAATATGGCCGGGAAATTTCTCTACATCCGGAACCACAATTGTACGCCCCTCTCTCCAGGCGGTACCGCAGACACCCTTTCCGAAAGCGATTCTGGTACATGCAACCGGACCTTGAAAAGGGCCCAGAACAAGGGATGAACCGTGGAGAGAGTTGTCGCTTTTGACCAGATAGAATCCAGTCCAGAGATGATTGAAAGCCTCATTGAGAGCTGCAGTAACATTTGCCAGATTTGCATAAAGGTCACTCTCTCCATCTAACAAAGAGTGAATTTGCGGGATAAGAGATTTGTATATCTGGGTTTTATCACCTTTTGGTATCTCTAAATTCTCCATAAATAGTG
>JAUYTB010000051.1 GCA_030695305.1 Bacteroidales bacterium | reverse complement strand
TTGAGATAACATATAAAAATATACAGGATTATTTTCAGGAGCATAAGGAGATTCTTATTGTTACAGGATTTATCGCCTCAACTAAAAAGGGAGATACCATTACTCTTGGGAGAGGCGGATCTGACTATACTGCCTCAATTTTTGGCGCTGCCTTAGAGGCCGAAGAGGTGGAGATTTGGACAGATGTAGATGGTGTAATGAGTGCCGACCCGCGTAAGGTTAAGGAGGCCTTCTCTATAGGTTCGCTCACATACGAAGAGGCAATGGAGATGTCCCACTTTGGGGCTAAAGTGATCTATCCCCCTACAATGTTGCCGGCAATGGAGAGGGGGGTGCCGCTCAGGATTATGAACACTCTAAATCCCGGGTTCAAAGGAACTCTAATTGGCAAACGCAATGGAGATGAACGATTTGAAATCAAGGGGATATCTTCTATAGACAATATATCCATCCTTCTTATACAGGGTAGCGGTTTGGTTGGAGTAACAGGAATCTCTAAAAGGATATTCTCTGCATTGGCCCAAGTTAATGTGAATGTAGTTCTCATCTCCCAAGCTTCATCGGAACACTCTGTATGTGTAGCTGTTATGCCAAATGACTCTACCAAAGCAAAAAAGTCTCTGCATAAGGAGCTTCGTTATGAGATCCAGATGGGGTTGGTAAATGAGGTAACTGTTCGGGAGGGTCTCTCAATTATTACCGTTGTAGGATCTATGATGAAGAACACTCCGGGAAGTGCAGGTAAGCTCTTTGGAGCACTCGGATTAAACAGAATCAACATTGTTGCTATTGCCCAGGGCTCTTCTGAGCTAAATATATCTGCAGTAATAGAGAGTCGTGATCTTACAAAGGCGCTAAAGGTAATCCACAACTCCTACTTTGGAAAGGGACTTCGGGAGATAGAGATCTATCTTGCGGGAACGGGTCTTATTGGGAGAGAGCTTATTAGGCAGATAGAGGAGCAGAGTACCAACATTCACAGAGAGTTAAATTTACAAATCAAGGTTGTAGCAGCAATAAACAGTGGGTTTATGCTTTTCAATAGCGAAGGGTTAAGAGGGAGTCAGATGAATTTAGCCCAGGAGAGTGAGGCACAGATTGCAAATTTTGAGTTGTTTGTAAAAAGAGCGACAGAAGAGAGAGCTCCATATGCACTATTTGTAGATTGTACTTCCAGCGAATCAATTGCACAATTTTACCCGCAAATTCTATCTTCCGGCATCTCTATTGTCACACCTAACAAAAAGGCAAACTCTGGCAGTTATGAATTTTATCTGCAAATAAAAGAGGCGTGTAAAAAGAGTGGCGCCGGATTTCTTTATGAGACTTGTGTAGGTGCCGGATTACCTGTATTAGGACCACTGAGAGATCTTACTCTTTGTGGTGACAGTGTTTTTGAGATAGAGGGGGTCTTTTCCGGCACATTAAGTTATATCTTTAATAGTTATGACGGATCGATCCGCTTTTCGGCACTGTTAAAAGAGGCAAAAGAGAGGGGCTACACCGAACCCGATCCCAGAGATGATCTTAATGGAAAAGATGTTGCAAGAAAATTGCTTATCTTAGCGAGAGAGGCCGGATACAGAATTGAACCGGAGAACATTGTGGTAGAGAGTCTCATCCCGCAAGGGGTACCGCTCTCAGGTAGTTTGGAGCAGTTTTTCGCACAGATGGAGAGGCACGACAACTATTTTGAAGAGCTGCTGAGCACTGCGCGTGAGAGTGGCAAGGTTTTGAGGTACATTGCCCGCTACTCAAATGGGGAGGCCACTGTATCTCTCTGTTCTGTAGAGCCATCCAGCCCCTTCTTCTCATTGAAATCGAGTGACAATATGATCTCATACAAAACTAAATATTACAATGAGCGTCCAATGGTAATTCAGGGACCGGGTGCTGGTGCGGTAGTGACTGCTTGCGGGGTGTTGTCAGATATTATTAAAACAGGGTTAAAAAGATATGAAAACTAAAAATAACGAGATTAGGGTATTTGCCCCGGCAACCGTTTCTAACATTGCCTGCGGCTTTGACATTATGGGATTTGCTATTGATATGCCTGGAGATGAGCTGGTTTTGAGAGTGAGTGAGAGACCCGGTGTTACAATTACCAAGATTTCCGGGGACGATGGACGACTTACATACGATGTTGCTTTAAACACTGCCGGTAAACCTGTTTTGTCTATGGTAAAGGCCTTTGGCATTGAGTGTGGTGTGGAGATTGAGATCCACAAAAAGATGCCTCTTGGTAGCGGGCTGGGTTCAAGTGCCGCCAGTGCAGTTGCTGCTGCATTTGCCGTGAATCAGCTCTTTGACCTCAATCTGTCAAATCTGGACATTCTCCCTTTTGCTATTGAAGGTGAGATGATTGCAAGCGGATCTCTCCATGTTGACAACGTAGCACCGGCTCTTTATGGCGGTTTTGTTCTTATTCGCAGCTACAATCCAATTGATATAATTAAAATTGATGTTCCAAAAAATCTATATTGTACAGTTATTCATCCTCATATTGAGATATCTACCAAAGAGTCCCGGAGACTTCTTCCCTCAGAGATTCCTCTCTCAAATGCCATTACACAATGGGGAAACACAGCTGCACTTATTGCCGGGCTTTTAAAGAGCGACTATAACCTTATCGGTCGATCTCTGGTGGATGTAGTTGCTGAGCCAATCCGCTCAAAACTTATTCCCGGATTTGACGACATGAAGAGTGCTGCAATATTTGCCGGAGCTCTTGGTTGTAGCATAAGTGGCTCCGGACCATCGCTTTTTGCCCTTTCCGATTCACGCGAAAAGGCAGTTTTAATTGCTCAATCTATGCAGATAGCACTAAACAACCATAATTTGGCATCCGACCTCTATGTCTCCCAAATCAACAACTTAGGCCCTCGGGTGATTTATTTAAAGTAGTATTGATTTTTAAACATCTCTGCTACTATTTCTAAAAAATAATGTAAAAAATGATACTCTACAGTACAAATAATAAAGACAACAAAGTCTCATTTCGGGAGGCACTCTTACAGGGACTCGCAGATGATGGCGGGCTATTTATGCCAGAGACGCTGCCTCACTTCTCTCCCACATTTCTTAACAGTTTGCGCGGATTAAGTTTTGGCGAGCTCTCATTTCGGCTTGCTCGTGAAATTTTTGCACAAGAGATTCTATCTGGAGAGATTCCGGAAAGGGATCTTAAGAGAATCATCTCCAATGCACTCAACTTTGACGCTCCGCTTGTACATCTAAACGATGAAATCTCTGTTCTTGAACTCTTTCACGGCCCAACACTTGCATTCAAAGATTTCGGAGCACGATTTTTGGCAGGGATGATCTCCCACTTTGGGATCGAAAGAACTGTTGTCCTTGTTGCCACTTCCGGCGATACCGGCAGCGCTGTTGCAAATGGGTTTCACAATGTACCGGGAGTCGATGTTGTTATCCTCTACCCTTCCGGCATGGTTAGCAAAATTCAGGAGCAGCAGCTTACAACCCTCGGAGGCAACGTAACCGCCCTTGAGGTAAATGGCACTTTTGACGACTGTCAGCGTATGGTAAAAGAGGCCTTTGCAGATACCACCCTACGCAAACGCCTTAACCTCACATCTGCCAACTCCATCCACATCGCCCGCCTTCTCCCCCAATCCTTCTACTACTTTTACGCAGCATCTCAACTATCTACCCATCAATCTTACCCAGCCGGTGACCCATCACACTTAACCGACAACTCGTCTCAACTAGCTGGAGAAAGGCCACTTGTTTTTTCAGTTCCAAGCGGCAACTTCGGAAACCTAACTGCCGGACTCCTCGCTATGCAGATGGGTCTTCCAGTCCACTGCTTCATCGCCGCTGTAAACTCTAATGACATATTTCCCAATTATTTACAAACAGGAGTTTTTAGCCCAAAACCATCTGTGTCCACACTCTCAAACGCCATGGATGTAGGAAACCCCAGTAACTTTGCCAGAATAAATTCCCTCTATAACAGTGCCGTCGCAGCAGGTAAAGTGATTTTCAGCCGCTCCTACTCCGACTCCCAAACCATTGAAGCAATTCGAGAGATCTACACTCGCCACAACTACCTGATGGACCCCCACGGCGCCGTCGGCTACCTCGCCCTCAAAGAGTATTTAGCCTGCCAACCGAGCGATTCCTGCCAGCAAGATAGCTTACTCCAAAATAGCACCCCCCTCGATCTCGGCAACCTACAAAACTATGCCGCAAGTCATAACAATTTTAATTCCATTATATTAGAGACTGCCCACCCCGCAAAGTTTGCCGAAACTGTAGAGAGCGCAACCGGCACTAAAGTTAAAATTCCAGATTCCCTTGAAAGATGCCTCGAGCTAGAGAAGAGAAGCAAAAAAATTGAAGTAGACACCTTGGCAAGGGTTGTGGACCTTAAAGACTTTTGTGGAAATTAATCTCACAGCCGGAACGCCAATCTCCCCACGGGCTGAGCAATAAACCCTTAGCACAAGTAGGGCAAACTCAGCACCTATTATTCATTAACTAAGCGATTCTCACAGCAGGAACGCAAA
>JAUYTB010000234.1 GCA_030695305.1 Bacteroidales bacterium | reverse complement strand
CACTATTTTGCAGAGGGAGATGCAAACATTCTTCTAAGTCCCGCCTCGGTAGATTTGGGCGGAGTAATGATTACACCTCTCGGGAAAGATTTCGAAAAGATTGACCAAAACGATATCCGGGAGATTCTAAACGAGATCTGTATATCTGAATCAGACTCTTTTGCAATTGTAAATAAAATTAAATCTGTACTGTAATATGAATGAGCCAAAAGTGAGCGTAGGTATAATGTTTGAGCCCCAAATAGGCTTTATCCTCAATAGCCCTTTTCTGTTTAATGGTAAAGAGTATTCCGGAGAGCAATCAGTTAGCTTAAGGGATAACAAAATAGAGTGGAAAGGTGAGCTGTATGATACAATCCGATTTGATCCCGCAAATGAAGAGATGGCCTCTTTTGAGCTTAAAGATGTTACAATCGGGATTAATTTCCATTGGGAACGCAAAGAAAATCAGGTTTTTAAAGGATCTCTAAAACTTATCACAGAGGATAGTAAAATCACGGCTGTCAATATCCTGGGGGTTGAGGAGTATCTCACATCTGTAATCTCTTCGGAGATGAGTGCAACAGCTTCTCTGGAGCTTCTAAAGGCACACGCTGTTATTTCACGTTCATGGCTTCTTGCTCAGATAGATAAAAACAGAGAGATTACTGCTTCAAAAGAGGTGTACAGCGCAATGACCGAGACAGAGGGCGAGCTAATCAGGTGGTACGACAGAGAAGATCATACAAAGTTTGATATCTGTGCAGATGATCATTGTCAGAGATATCAGGGAATCACCAGAGCATCCACCAAGATTGTAAAAGAGGCGATAGCCGCAACATGGGGTGAGTTGTTGATGTTTGACGGAAAGATCTGTGATGCGCGCTACTCAAAAAGCTGTGGAGGGGTTTTTGAAGAGTTTCAGAACTGCTGGGAGGATATTAAATACCCATACCTCACAGCAAAGAGAGATCTTGCAGATGGCTCTCCTATGCCGGACCTTACAGTAGAAGAGAGTGCAAAAGAGTGGATACTAACCTCTCCTGACTCGTTCTGCAATACATCGGATAAGGTGATACTCTCACAAGTACTCAATAACTACGATCAGGAGACAATTAATTTCTACAGATGGAGAGTGGATTACTCTCAGCAGGAGATATCGGAGCTGGTTGCAAAGCGCTCAGGAACCGATTATGGAACCATTCTGGATCTTATTCCCGTAGAGAGAGGTACCAGCGGAAGGCTTACTAAGCTTAAGATTGTTGGCACAAAGAGAACACGTATCATAGGTAAAGAGCTGGAGATAAGACGTACTTTATCTGATTCGCATCTTTACAGCTCTGCTTTTATAGTAGAGAGGGAGTTGGATAAAGATGGAAATCCTTCGAAATTTACTCTTAAGGGTGCAGGATGGGGGCACGGTGTCGGTCTTTGTCAGATTGGTGCCGCTGTTATGGGAGAGAGAGGTTTCAGTTATAACCAGATTCTGCTCCACTATTTTGTAGGGGCCTCTCTGGAGAAGAGATATTAACCTAACTTTACAATAAATACTTTTATTAGATATGAGTAATAGAAAAATCTCTCCATGGGCGTGGATCCCCTCACTCTACTTTGCGCAGGGGCTTCCTTATGTGGCTGTTATGACCATCTCGGTTATAATGTACAAAAGACTTGGAATATCCAATACAGATATTGCTCTCTATACCAGCTGGCTATATCTGCCCTGGGTTATTAAACCATTCTGGAGCCCGTTTGTAGATCTACTCAAGACAAAAAGGTGGTGGGTTGTCACAATGCAGATATTAGTAGGTGCAGGGCTGGCCGGGATCGCCTTTACCATACCTGCTTCAAACTTTTTTCAGATAACATTAGCTGTCTTTTGGCTGATGGCCTTTAGCTCTGCTACACATGATATTGCAGCAGATGGTTTCTATATGCTGGCCCTCGATTCAAATAAACAGGCGATGTATGTTGGTATAAGGAGTACCTTCTATAGAGTTGCCACAATTGCCGGCCAGGGGTTACTTATAATAATTGCCGGCTCCCTCGAATCTGCAACAGGGCTTAAACCTCTTGATATTCAGGTAAACGCCGGTCCCCAATACTCTGCCTCAATTGAGATTCCTGCAGATAGTTCGCTTGTGAACCCATTTCAATTATCACAGACAGACGAATATACATTTGATCTCTATCCGGCAGAGATTAATATAGGAACAGGCAATATATCTGCAGACTCTGCCTCAATGTTAAGGAGATTTGCAGTTGAGCAGAATACTCTTAATGGGTTTATTCCAAGAGAGAGAG
>JAUYTB010000233.1 GCA_030695305.1 Bacteroidales bacterium | reverse complement strand
GAGAGCGACTGGCTTAAATCTGCCTTTCTTGCAAATATGAGTCACGAAATACGAACTCCCATGAATGGTATATTAGGCTTTGCAGGCCTATTGAAGGAGCCAAAATTATCAGGCGAAGAGCAACAAAAGTACATTAAAATTATTGAGAAAAGCGGCGTTAGAATGCTCAATATCATAAATGATATTGTCAGTATCTCAAAAATTGAATCCGGTATAATGGAGAAGTCTATTTCTGAAACAAATATTAATGAACAGATGAAATATGTCTACAACCTCCTTAAATTTGATGCCGATAAGAAAAAACTAACCCTAACTTTTAATAATGCTTTGTCTGATAATGAATCCATTATTAAAACAGATAATGAAAAGTTTATAAGTATCCTTTCTAACCTTGTAAAAAATGCCATAAAATATACCGATAGAGGGTCAGTTGATTTTGGATATGTTTTGAAAAAAGAGAGCGCAACGGATGAGCTTTTTAACCTTGAGTTTTACATAAAAGACACAGGTATCGGTGTTCCGGAAGAGATGAAAGAGTCTATTTTTGATCGTTTTATACAAGCCGATATAGGTGATAAGATGGCTCGTCAGGGGGTAGGATTGGGACTGGCAATTTCGAGAGCCTATGTTGCCATGCTTGGAGGTAGAATTTGGGTAGAAAGCAAAGAGGGAAAAGGGAGTATTTTTTACTTCACTATACCATATGACGTTGAACAAAGAGATAATAATACAATTGAAAATTATGCCCTTGTAGAGAAGGGGAATCATTTTAGATATCTTAAAATATTAATTGCCGAAGACGATGAAGCATCTGAAATGTTGATCTCTATAAACCTCAATAAGATAAGCAAAGAGTTGATTGTCGCAAGAACTGGTGTTGAAGCTGTAGAGACCTGCAAAAACAATCCGGATATTGATTTAATCCTAATGGATATTCAAATGCCTGTTGTGAGTGGTTATGAGGCTACCCGACAAATAAGAAGATTCAACAAGGATGTTGTTATAATTGCTCAAACTGCTAATGGGTTAACCGGAGACAGAGAAAAATCCATCTTAGCGGGTTGCAACGACTATATATCAAAACCAATTAACAATGCAGAATTACTAGCATTAATAAAAAAACATTTCCAAAATATCGTATAAATTTTCATCTTTACTTTGGAATCAATTATTTATTTATGAGAAAAATCGCATTATTAATTTACAGTTTGCTTATTATTAACATATTATTAGGGCAACAACCCAATTTAACACAGTCTCAAACAAAAATTATGACATTAGGTGTATTCCATTTTGCTTATCCCAATTTGGATGCCGTAAAGACTGATGATAAAGATAAAATTTCTGTACTTGATGAACCTTTTCAATCTGAAATAAAATCTATTTGTAAAGCTATTGAAGAGTTTAATCCTACAATTATCACCGTTGAGTTAACAGGAGAGAGACAGCCTGTTATTGACTCTCTTTATATGCTGTACAAGGCCGGCAAATTTGAACTAAAGAGGAGTGAAATTCATCAGCTAGGATTTAGATTAGGCAAAGATTTAAATTTAGATAAAATTTATTGCGTCGATGATGGTGGAAGGCATTATGATAATATTGAAGCACTCTTTAGGGATAGTACCAGACTATCAAAATTTGAGGATTATTTTGTGAATTCAAGAGATGCAAATCATAATCGTTATGGTGCTCAAACAAAGATCTCGAGTGTAATTGATGCATTGTATGATTACAACAGGCCAGAAAAGATTAAAGAGAGATTAGCACTATATCTGTTACATCCTTTTAAATACGAAGAAGAACCAGGAGATTTTACAGGTGTAGATTTCGAAACGGGTAGATGGTATAACAGAAACCTTAGAATATTCCGGAATATTCAAAGAGTTCCACATAACAGCGAAGATAGAATATTATTAATTATTGGCAGTGAGCATCTTAATCTGCTAAATCTGTTTTTTGAGACATCTCTGGAGTTTGAATTGATATCACCACTTCCATATTTGCTAAACTTAAAAAAACAAAAATTATGAAGTCTTTAATGAAAATCTGTTTAAAAACAGATAACTCCGGCAACATTTCACTATCACTGCTGTTCCTTCGTATTATTGTTGGTGTTTTTATGCTGACACACGGGTATGGTAAGTTTTTAATGCTTATGGGCGATGGGCCAATTCAGTTTGCCGACCCAATAGGGATAGGCGTAACTGCTTCGTTGATACTCGCAGTTTTTGCAGAATTCATCTGTTCAATTCTTCTTATTTTTGGTGTTTTGACACGTTTGTCTGCCATACCATTACTTACAACAATGCTGGTTGCAGGTCTAATTGTTCATGCTCGGGATGCTTTTAATGTTAAAGAGTTGGCGCTGCTTTACGCATCAATTTATCTTGTAATAATCATAGCCGGCGCCGGCAAATATTCTGTTGATAATTGGCTCTTTAAGAGATTAAAATTATAAATTGATGATGAGATTTTCCACCGGTTACCCCTTCTCTGCGATTAAACCTAAAGCAGAGTGTTGAAGGATCTCCAGCTCTCTTCCGGAAACAGATATGATTTTGTCCTGATGTAGGGCAGATAGCGTATTGATAATGCTCTCTTTTGAATAGCCCAGAGCATCTGCCATCTCATCTCTTGAGAATGGAATCTGCAAATTATTAGACTGATATAATCTGGACAAGGTTAGCAGCAGAGTTGCAACGGCACCGTTCACATTTTTGTGGCTTAGTGTAATGAGGGTATGAACAACACTGTTGGTAAGCTCCGACATATGCTTGACAATGTAAACTGCAAATTTGCCATTGTTTTCTATAAGTTTCTCGAAAACATCTCTCTCAATCATTCTAACAGTTGTTTGAGTAATTGCGATTGCAGAGAAATCCAGCTTTTTTTTGACAAAGGAGCACATCAGACCAATAAAATCACCGTTAGTTGCAAAACTAAAGGTAGTATCACGCCCTACCGATTCTAAATTAAGTTTTGCAATGCCATCCTCAACAAAAAGAATTTGGGATGCAAGTGTTCCCTGTTTTATAATAGTTTCTCCCTTATTGTATGTGAGAAGTGCTGATCCATTGAGCACTTCTTCTTTTTCTTTTTCGTTTAGATGCTCCATCCACCCGTAATTAATCATGCTGTTTGATATGTTCTTTTCCATAACTACTCCTTAATAATGCAATTTTACATCTTTTTACGTTAAAAATTGCTTTCCACTTTATAGAGTTAATCAAATTATCTGCCATACCTTTGTTAAAGGTTATAACTTTATAATTAAAAACAGTATGGCAGATATAAAATTCAGAGTGAAAGCTCATAGTGAAAATCAAGCAAAAACTATTGTGAAGGCGAGACAATTTGAAATTGTTGTGGATGAGCCGGCAGATTTGGGAGGAACAGATACGGGTCCTAATCCGGTTGAATATGTACTTGCGGCATTTGCTGGTTGTCTTAATGTGATGGCTCACGTTGTAGCAAAAGAGATGAACTTCGAACTTAGAGGCGTAGAGATAGATTTAAGTGGAGATATTAATCCGGCACGTCTGTTTGGGATGAGCTATGAAGAGCGCGCCGGATACAAGCAGATTGTAGTACGCATTAAGCCGGATTGTGATGCCGATGCAGAGACCCTTGAAAAATGGGCCGAGGCAATCGAAAACAGGTGCCCGGTAAGTGATAATTTACAAAACCCGACTCCTGTTAAGATTGAGGTAAAGAAAAAATAACCCATCCTTGGCAAGGTTATCCAACTTTGCCAGGATTGTTGAGAATGCACTATAAAATGAGCAGTTTTTTAACTAAACTGCTTGTTTTATAGTGCTTTTTTGTAATATTTGCACTTTCTAAGTGGCTATGATACTTGAACAGCTAGGATACGACAGCAGAATAGAAGATTTTGTAATCGAGAACAACCTTAAAGATTTTGAGATTGGCAGAGTTATTTCCGAACATAAGGAGAGGTATATAGTTAAAACCCAAGCAGGGGAGTATGATGCGGAGATTACCGGTAATTTACGATTTACGGCAGAGAGTCGTTCAGATTTTCCGGCGGTTGGAGATTGGGTCGCATTGACAGTTTTTGGCTCCGATCTTGCTATAATTCATAAAATTATCCCTAGGTTTTCTGCCATATCAAGGCAGGCAGTGGGGCAGTTTGGAGATATTCAAATAATCGCAGCAAACATTGATTATGCACTTCTTGTTCAGGCGTGTGATAGGGATTTCAATATAAACAGACTTGAGAGGTATCTTACAATCTGCCACTCATCAAAAGTTCTCCCTGTTATTGTTTTGACAAAAACCGATCTGCTACCGGAAAATTCTGTAAAAGACATTGTAAAACAAATAAATATCAGATTAAAAAATATTCCGGTATATGCAATAAGTAATGAGTCTCTCTCCGGTTATGACCATTTGAAGAAGATCTTTAAAATTGGAAAGAGCTTTTGTTTGTTGGGCTCTTCCGGTGTCGGTAAATCTACTCTCCTGAATAAAATATCGGGCAGGGAGGTGATGAAGACCGGGTCAATTAGTGAGAGTACAAGTAAAGGTAGGCACGTTACCAGCCACAGGGAGCTAATTATACTAGAAAACGGAGGAGTTCTTATTGATAATCCGGGCATGAGGGAGGTTGGAGTTGTAGATTGCGGAAGAGGCCTGGAGACCACATTCGAATTTGTCGGAGAGCTATCGGATAGATGCCGTTTTAAAGATTGTACCCATACATCGGAGAGAGGTTGTGCTGTAAAAGAGGCTGTCGAAAACGGGGATGTAGAGAGAGCCGCCTACGAAAATTACCTGAAAATGCAAAAAGAGAGGGACTTTTTTGAAGCGTCTGAACTTGAAAAAAGAAGAAAAGAGAAGATTTTCGGGAAGATTTTGAAAGATTATAAAGACAAGGACATTAAAGGGAGAGGATAAAAAGATTCTAATTGGTAATTCCCTGGGCAGGATTTTTGCTCCTTATGAGGAGCAGACTCTTTCCAAAATCTTTGAAAAAGATTGGGATGATTATACTAAAAAGGTAATTTTACCTTGGATTTAAGAGAATCTATTTTTAAAACATTATATATGAAGAGATTTTTATTTCTGGCGCTAATCTTAGGACTCTTTAGCCAAACAGCTTTTTCTCAAGAGTTTAATAAGGCCAAACTCGATAAGTTTTTTGATGTTCTCGAGGAGAACAACAAATTTATGGGGAGTGTAGCCCTGTCAAAAAATGGTGAGATTCTCTACTCCAGAGTAGTCGGTTTTGCAGATGTTGAGAACCAAATCAAAGCAGGAGTAGATTCAAAATTCAGAATAGGATCTATTTCAAAGACTTTTACATCTGTTTTAGTAATGAAAGCCGTAGAAGAGAGGCGAATAGATCTGGAACAGACTATAGACAAGTATTTCCTGACGATAAAAAACAGTAACAAAATAAAAATAGGCCATTTGCTATACCATAGAAGCGGCATTCATAACTTCACAAATGACAAGGATTACCTTACATGGAATACTGTCGCCAAAACTGAGAAAGAGATGGTTGAGATTATAGCGAATGCTGGAAGTGATTTTGACCCTGACACAAAAGCTGAATATAGCAATTCCAATTATGTTCTTTTGACATTCATTCTGGAAAAGGTATTTAAAAAATCGTATTCAGAAATTCTTACTAAATATATAACCAAACCATTAGGGCTTAAAAGCACCTATTTGGGAGCTAAAATAAACAGTTCAAATAATGAGTGTCACTCTTATCGTTTTACAGGAAAATGGGAGAAGATGCCTGAGACTGATATCTCCATCCCTTTGGGAGCCGGTGGAATAATCTCTTCACCTTGTGATCTTGTTATATTTAGTGATGCTCTTTTTGGAGGGAAAGTTCTTAAACCGGAGAGTCTGGAGAAGATGAAAACGGTAATCGGGAGCTTTGGTATTGGGATGGTTAAAATTCCTTTTTTTAATATAATCGGCTACGGGCATACCGGAGGTATAGACGGATTCTCATCGGTATTTTCACATTTTAATGATGGCAACATCTCATATGCTATGACTTCAAATGGCACCAATTTTAACAATAACCTCGTTTCATTAGCTGTTCTAAGTGCAATTTATAACAAGCCATATGAAATACCTGAATTTAAAAATATCAATCTAACATCAGAAGAGCTTGACAGATACACAGGTGTATATTCATCATCCCAGATTCCTTTGAAAATTACAATTACAAGGACAAATCTCTCTTTGATGGCACAGGCAACCGGTCAACCGGCTTTCCCACTGGAGGCATCAGGAGACGATGTTTTTAAATTTGAACAAGCGGGTTTGGTTTTGGAGTTTAACCCGACAGAGAATAAGATGTTGCTTAAGCAGGGAGGGGGACAATTTCTGTTTATTAAAGAGAATTAATCTGCTTTTATTAAGGCGGTAAATATATAATCAGGATAAGGGAGATTATTCAGGAGAGAGTTTTTATGAAAATATTCAAGAGAATAGTATTGGGATTGGTAATTGCTTTTATATTAAGCATTATCTTCTCTTCATTATTCCCGGGTAAGGTAAGAAGTATAGATCAGGTAAGATTGGTTGCTCAACGGCCAGTAATTAAGTGGATTGGAACTGTTAAGATGGAGGATTTTACTATTATTAACAGATTGGACTCATCTATTGATTCGGATATATACTTTGATGAGTTGAAACAATATCTGGACTCTCTCTCTCCCGGCACTATTTTTCTTACCAGGACAAGAAGCTATGCTATAACGGAATTTATTCCCGGAATGTGGAAACATGCTGGGATTTTTCTTGGGACCAAAAGCCAGTTGGCCAAGGAGTTTGGTAAGGAGAGTAATATCTTTAAGATGCTGGATACTTTGATGGGAGAATCCGAGATATATATTCTGGACAGCGAGGCAAATGGTGTTCATGTACACCATTTTAAAGATATGTCTAATTTACGCGGTGATTCTTATCTTACAAACTTTGTGGCTTTTTCATTAAATGGCTCTAAAGAGTTAAAGACAACATTTTTGGAAGAGGCGTTAAAATATCTTGGAAGAGAGTATGATTATGATTGGTTAACAAATGATGATTCTGCCATATACTGTTCGGAGTTAATTTACTACTCTTTAAAGGGTGTTGGGATAAATATTAAAAAGAGGACAGAGACTTTGAGCAGAGAGGTGATAACTCCTGACGATTTGTACAATTATATGGCTAAGAGATGCGGAAAAAGAGGGAAATTTGTATTTCACATAAATATCTGCAAAGAGAACAAAATGCTCAAAGAGTGCCCGATGTAAAACCTTTGTAGCATCAGTAAAAAGATGAGAACTTATGGTGAGATATGACAAAAAGAGAGGGTCAATTTAAGGATATTCTCCCTGCAGCTTATCAAGAGAGCGTTAAGTGCAGCTCAGATTTGCCTGAAAACAGATCTGTTCGCTGCACTCTATGCCCACACGGTTGTGTTGTGGGAGATGGAAAGAGCGGTATCTGCAGGACGAGGGTAAATCTTGACGGAGTGCTTTATACAACTGCCTATGGAAACCCTTGCTCCATATCAATAGATCCTATCGAAAAGAAACCGTTGTTTCATTTTCTCCCCGGCACAAAAATCTTATCACTGGCTACTGCCGGGTGCAACCTTCGATGCCTTAATTGCCAGAATAGTTCAATCTCCCAAATATCTCCATCAGAAACAGATAATTACAACCTCCATCCGGATGATGTTGTTGACGAGGCCTTGAAAAATAGTGTGCCGTCAATTGCTTTTACCTATACAGAGCCAACGGTCTTTTATGAGTATATGCTTGGCATTGCAAAACGGGCAAAAGCAAGAGGAGTTAAAACTGCAATGATATCAAACGGATACATAAATGAAAAGCCACTTCGGGAGTTGTGCCACTACCTTGATGCAGCCAACATTGACCTTAAGTGTTTTGATGATGACATTTACCATAAACTTACCGGAGGGAGATTGGATCCGGTCCTAAACTCTTTAAAGAGATTGAAGGAGTGTGGTGTATGGCTGGAGATCACAAATCTTTTGATACCTGGCATTACAGACTCTTCTCAGATGATAGAGAAGATGTGCAGATGGCTGGTTGAGAATGGATTTAGAGATGTCCCAATCCATTTTAGCAGGTTTTTCCCAACCTTCAAATTAAAAGATCTGCCTCCCACACCTGAATCAACGTTAAAAGAGGCACAACAGATTGCTAAAAATGAAGGAATTAAATTTGTCTATATTGGCAACTCCCCCTCTCTTGCTGGTGAGAGCACAATATGTCCTTCTTGCGGTAGAGTTGTTATTGAGAGAAATGGCTATAGAGTAATCCAAAACAATATCTTGAATGGCTCCTGTAGCTCTTGTAAAGAGAAGATTGCAGGAGTTTGGTAGTAGTTTACTGCAAAACGGTTGCGGTAAAGGTATAGATATCTGCATTTTTCCATCCATCCCAACCGAGCCCGGCTTTGTCTGCGGAGCAGTGACCAAGAAACTCTTGTAGATTCCATCCCGTATCTGAGGCAACCTGAGGAAGAAATACTCCGGACTTGTTATCTCGCCTGATGATTATTCCGTGCTCTCCGAGTTTGATTTGAGATATCTCCCGGATTTTTAAAGGGGGCGAGAGTACAGATATCTCAATTTCTAGCTCTTTAAGCTCTGCCGGCTCTACCGGAGGGAAACGATAGTCGTAATATGCAGTAAGTGCAGCAACCTCCTCTACAGCTTTATATAGTGGTATATTGCTCTCTATACGGCCAATACATCCTCTCAATTTGCCTTTTTTGTGGATAGTTACAAACACACCGCATCTCATTGAGAGTACTCCGGAGATATCATGTACCCTTATTCTGTTTTTGCCTCTCTTTAGAGCTGTTGCCTCTAT
Source organism: Bacteroidales bacterium (assembly GCA_030695305.1). Taxonomy (GTDB): domain Bacteria; phylum Bacteroidota; class Bacteroidia; order Bacteroidales; family UBA932; genus Bact-08. The sequence goes on along the minus strand of JAUYTB010000233.1, from coordinate 7,895 downwards.
TGACTCCTTAGCTATTCTAAGCAAACTCTCTTTTTCGTCTGATGAGATCTCGATTTTTGCCGATATTTCAAACATGGTATCTGCTTAATTAAATTCATTATAAACTGCGATAGACCAGTATCCTACAACTCTTATCCGGTCGCCGTAACGGCTATTGTCGCCTGAGTTTTTGTACTCAATTGCCCGATATTTTATGTTGGGATTATTTTGCGTTAAATAGATAAGAACAAGAACCGAACTTGCTCCGCACAGAGATGTTGAGAGCCCCTTTATCCCCATTTGGCTATTCTCTTTAAGGACTTTAAGAAGATTTGCCGGCTCTTTTGAGAGAATTGCCTCCATTGTCTTTTTATCCGTAGTTATTGCGTCGGTATAGCATGGGTAGTGAGAAAAATCGGTACTTATCACAAATAGGTTTTCGGGGTTTAGCCAAGGTTCAAGTGCAGTTGCAATCTTTTTGCAGATGGCCGGATCCTCTGTCCCAATTATGATTGGGACTATCATGTATCCGTTTTTGAGAATATGATTCAAGAAAGGGAGCTGAACCTCAAGACTATGCTCTTGAAAATGTGGAGTTGGGTTAGCGGTAAAGATTGAAGGGTTTTCATAGACAAGTTTTTCTCCAAGCTCTTTATCTACAATCTCCTTTCCATATGGCATAAGAAAATCGCCATTGCAATAGATTGATGCCCCTTTAAAGACGCAAGTGTGAGAAGATCCTATAATAAAAACTCTTTTGTATTTTGTGTCCGGATTTATCTGAGCGAATGCAGAAGCTGCAACCCCTCCGGAAAAGAGATATCCCGCGTGCGGGGAGATTAATGCCAATATATCTTTATCTGCACCTAAATTTGTACATTTAAATAGTGTTTCAATCTCTTTTTTGAGTTCAATAGGGTGCTCCGGATAGAAACTCCCTGCAACTGCCGGCTTACGGTCCATAATTGTGATTTTGTTACTAATATAATAAAAAAATTAAAAACAAAAAGCTACCTTTAACTGATTTCATATGAATATTAGAGTATAAAGCGATATGGCAGATATTAAGAGTTTAATTGAATCACAACGAGTTTTTTTTAACTCGGGAAAGACAAAAAGTATAGATTTTAGGATTGAGCAGCTAAAAAAGCTAAAAAGGGTTATTCTTGATAATGAGACTAATTTGCATAATGCAATTTTTGCAGATTTTAAAAAATCTCCGTTTGACAACTACTCAAGCGAGTTGGCTATATTATATATTGAGATAGATAATGCAATAAAAAAAGTTAAGAGATGGGCAGGATTTAAACGTGCAGGAACAAATCTTGCAAACTTTCCTGCAAAAAGTTATATAATTCCGGAGCCACTAGGAGTATCATTGATAATAGGGGCATGGAATTATCCTTATCAGTTGTCAATTGGACCTGCAATTGCAGCAATAGCTGCCGGGAATACTGTCGTTTTAAAACCAAGCGAACTTCCTGCTCACACGAGCAGCTTGATTGCAGAAATTATAAATAATAATTTTGATCCTGCACTCTTTAGGGTTGTAGAGGGTGGTGTGCCGGAGACGGAGGAGTTGCTAAACCTGAGGTTTGATAAGATATTCTTTACAGGGAGTGTTAATGTCGGCAGAATAGTCTACATGGCTGCTGCCCGGCATTTGACCCCCGTGACTCTTGAATTAGGTGGCAAGAGTCCTGCTTTTATTCTCGATGATGCCAATATGGCGATTTATGTAAAGCGCTTAGTGTGGGCAAAATTTTTTAATGCAGGACAAACTTGCATCGCTCCCGATTATGTGCTGGTACAGGAGTCGCTTAAAGATAAATTTGTTAAAATGGCAATCTCGGAGATAAAAAAAGAGAGATTCTCGGTAGAAAACAGCAATTATGTCCAGATTATAAATGAGAGAAATATTTTGAGATTAAGCAAAATGGTTGACTCTGCAAAAATTGTTTTTGGGGGAGGATTTGATGTTGAGAGCAGGATTTTTGAGCCGACAATTATTGATAATGTAAGCTTTGATGATGCTGTTATGCAGGAGGAGATTTTTGGCCCAATCTTGCCTGTTATCTCATTTAAATCTTTGGATGACGTTATAAGAGAGGTTAAAGAGAGAGAGAAGCCATTGTCTTGCTATATCTTTACCGTAAACAAACAGCTAAAGAGAAAAATTCTTAACGAAATCTCTTTCGGGGGAGGATGTGTTAATGATGCTATTATGCATGTATCAAACGATTACCTGCCGTTTGGAGGAGTTGGTGAGAGTGGTATAGGATCATACCATGGCGAATATGGATTCAAATCATTTTCTCATTACAAAAGTATCCTGGAGAAATCGACATGGTTCGAGCCAAATCTAAAGTATTATCCCCGCACAGCTCTAAAATTTACAATTTTAAAAAAAATACTTAAATTGATGTAAAATAGGGGTGAGACCCCATAAAAATGGAGGTTATATGTCTATTAGAAAGTGCACCAAAATAGTTAGAGGACAAAGCTCTGTAGATGGAGCAGGTGTTCATTTGCAAAGAGTGCTGGGATTGAAAACTGTTATGGATTTTGACCCTTTCTTACTCTTAGATGGATTTGACTCGTATGATCCAAAGGACTATATAAAAGGGTTTCCATGGCATCCCCACAGGGGTATAGAGACTGTCACCTACCTTTTAAAAGGGAAGATAGAGCATGGTGACAGTCTCGGCAATAAAGGGGTTATAAAATATTTGGAGTGTCAGTGGATGACAGCCGGATCCGGTATAATTCATCAGGAGATGCCTTTGGCTTCGGATAGAATGCTGGGCTGTCAGCTATGGGTAAATCTCCCTCAAAGTATGAAGATGACAGAACCTGCATATCGTGATATAAAACAAAAGGATATTGCGGTTGTAGAAGAGGAGATGGCAACTGTTCGTGTACTTTCCGGGAAATACCGTAGCAAAGAGGGAGCTGTAAAGGGAGATTATGTTAAGGTTCAGTATTTAGATGTAGAGCTAAAGCCGCATTCTCAATGGATCTATAATGAAACCTCCAATGACCAAACTCTTTTCCTGTATCTTATTGAGGGAAGCTTTGCCGTTGACGAGGATCTTATGAAATTTGAAGAGAGAGCGTGTGCTGCTTTAATGTCAAGCTCTTCTTCACATCACAATGAATTTGATGAGATCATTGTAAAATCTGGTTCTAACGGGGCAAGATTTTTTGTTATAGCGGCGAAACCGTTGAATGAGCCAATCTCCTGGGGCGGTCCTATTGTTATGAATACAAGAGAGGAGTTGGATCTGGCTTTTGAAGAGCTTGACAATAAAACTTTTATTAAACACGAAAAACCTTTGTATCTATAACTGTAAAAAAAAATTATTTTTTTTGTACACTCAATAATATTTTTTACTACTTTCGCAGTCAGATAACAAATTGAAAGCATTTATAAGCACGGATAAGAAAAAATGAGAAATCTTAATAATAACAACCTTAATAACAACCTGAATAATAATTCAATTCGGGCTGGGAGGTTATTGTTATAGATATTTAAAATATTTACAAACTTAAACAAGCCTCCCGAATCCGGGGGGCTTTTTTTGTGCCCAAAAGGGAGTTATAGAGATCCCAAATAACTTAAAAATAGAGATGTAAAAAGAGAGAATAAATAAATACTTACTCAAATAAAAAAATAAAAATGTATCAAAAAATCTTAGAGACCGAAAAAGCTATCACTTTTGTTAAGGATAGTTTCACAAAGCATCTAATTCATAACCTCGATCTGATTCAGGTATCTTCGCCACTTGCGGTACTTGATGGAACAGGAATTAATGACGATCTCAACGGAACTGAGCGGCCGGTCTCTTTTCCGGTTAAGGCACTGGGAGAGCAGAGAGCTCAGGTTGTTCACTCACTTGCAAAATGGAAGCGTGTAAGGTTAATGCAGTTGGGCATAGAGCAAGAGAAGGGAATCCTTACAGATATGCGTGCACTGAGACCGGATGAGGATTATACCAACTTGCACTCGATTTATGTAGATCAGTGGGATTGGGAGCAACATATTGACAGATCGGATAGGACACTTACACGTCTTAAGAGCACGGTAAATAAGGTATATGCTGCACTCAAAAGTGTAGAGAGAGAGGTTTATGAGATATATCCTCAAATTACTCCTGTACTCCCTGCCAACATCACATTCATCCACGCACAGGAGTTACTTATGCTCTATCCCAAGATGTCTGTAAAAGAGAGAGAGTATCTTGCTGCCAAAGAGTATGGAGCTGTATTTATAATCGGGATCGGCAACAAACTCACTAACGGAGAGCCACATGATGGAAGAGCACCGGATTATGACGATTGGAGCTCTATCAACGAGGAGGGTCAATTTGGTCTTAACGGAGATATTATTGTTTGGCATCCGGTTTTGGAGTGTGCACTTGAACTCTCCTCAATGGGAGTACGTGTAGACAGAGAGAGACTCTTACACCAGCTCAAAGAGAGAGGATGTTGCGAAAGAGCACAGCTATCGTTCCATAAAATGTTGCTAGATGAGGTATTGCCTCAAAGTATCGGAGGGGGTATCGGACAATCAAGAGTTTGTATGTTTATGCTCAAGAAGACCCATATAGGCGAGGTTCAGGTTGGAATCTGGAGCGATGACGAAAGGTGCAGACAGGAGATGGCCGGCGTCTCGCTTCTCTAAGTTTTTATTGAGATAATTAAGTAATTGATTAAATTCGTAACTACTATTTTAAAGAGTATACTAAGTTTGCCAAATGATAGAATACAAAAAGAAGAGATTCCCAAAAACAAGAGTCGCCACAATTGATATTTGCACAATTGGATTGGAGAAGCATCATATTCCCGCTTTTATTGAGATAGACGTAACAGAGAGCCGTAAAAAGATCAGGGAGAATAAAAGAGAGGGAAAGAGGATATCATTTACTTCGTGGCTTATAAAGGTGATTGGAGATACTATTAAGGATCATGAAACTGTTGCTTCCTTTCTTAACGGAAAACGGGAACTCATTGTTTTCCATGATATAAATGTCTCTATGATAGTAGAAAAGAGTTTAAACGGTCAAAAAATCCCTATACCATTGGTTATAGAAAAAGTACAGGAGAGGAGTGTTGAGTCTATTTGCAAGCAGATTGCTGATGCCCGCAGCCATAATTTGGAAGAGAGTGAGATAGTAGTACAAAGCAGTTCGGCCGGTGTAAGTGCACAAGATGTAGTAAATCCTAATATAAAGAGGGTTAATAGTTGGGCGGAGAGAGCTTACTATTACCTGCCAGGATTTATAAGAAGATATTTTTGGAGATATCTACTGCGTCACCCTAAAATAGCTTTTAGCAAGATGGGAAATGTATCGGTAACATCCTTAGGGATGGTTGGTAGTGCAAATGGTTGGTTTGTACCGGTTTCGGTGCATCCGGTATGTTTTGGGGTAGGTAAAGTAACTAAGAAACCCATGGTTGTTGAAGATAGGGTTGAGATTCGGGAGATTCTTAACATGACCGTTTTAATGGATCACGATGTTATAGACGGCGCTCCCATGGCCCGTTTTATTGGCGACTTAACAAGTAGAGTTTGTCATTGTTATGGATTAACTTAAAATGATTTTAGGGTACAGATTAAATGTAGATAAAGGGATGAAAAGCAGAGATTACTATTTAGAGCTTCTTAAGCAGAATGTAAAAAATCCAAAAATGATTGCCCATTGCATGGCTTCGGAAGCTGTGCTCAGGAGTCTTGCAAGACATTTTAATGAGGATGAGGAGGTGTGGGGTTTAGCCGGACTACTTCATGACATTGATGTTGAGATTACAGACGGGGACTCCCTGAGACACGGACCGATTGGTGCTCAGATGTTAGAGAGGGAGGGTCTTGCTACCGATGCAGTTGAGGCAATCCTTCTTCACAACGAAAAGGCAACAGAAAAGCGAAGATCAACTCTCTTCCACCATGCCCTTGCAGCCGGAGAGACAATAACAGGACTTATTTTTGCTGTTGCCCTGGTCTATCCGGATAAAAAAATATCCAGTGTTAAGACAAAATCTGTGGTTAAGAGAATGAAAGAGAAACTTTTTGCTGCATCTGTAAACAGGGATACAATAATGGAGTGCGAAAAACTCGGAATCTCTATTGATGAATTTACCTCTATTGCACTTGCTGCTTTAAGCCCCATAGAGCGCGATTTGGGCTTTTAATTTACTCTCTCTTTCAATTTGCTACAATAAAAATATTTAGATTTAACAGATATTTACGTTTATTTAAAGGTATGAGAATTGAATATGATATAAAACTGGGTTTCAAGGATGTAATGTTCCGCCCTAAACGCTCAACTCTAAAAAGCAGGGCACAGGTAAAGCTTGAGAGAACATTCAAACTTTTACACTCCAAATGCGAATGGACAGGTATTCCTGTAATGGCAGCCAATATGGATACAGTCGGGACGTTCGAAATGGCCCTGGCGTTGCAAAAGCACAAGATGTTTACTGCAATACATAAACATTATACAGTTGAGCAGTGGTGTAGTTTTCTCGAAAGAGCGCCAAAAGATATTCAGAATTACATCGCAGTGAGCACAGGTACAAGTGACCAGGATTTTGACAAACTCTCCAAAATATTTGAGATCAACACGCAGTTAAGGTTTATCTGCATAGATGTGGCAAACGGATACTCCGAGCACTTTGTGGCATTTGTGAAGCAGACCCGCAAAAAATTTGCAGATAAAGTTATTATTGCCGGCAATGTGGTCACCGGGGAGATGGTGGAGGAGCTCTTACTGGCGGGGGCAGATATTATTAAGGTTGGGATAGGGCCCGGATCGGTTTGTACTACCCGGGTAAAGACAGGTGTCGGATATCCTCAGCTGTCTGCAATAATTGAGTGTGCAGATGCAGCTCACGGTTTGGGTGGACAGATTATCAGCGACGGAGGGTGCTCAACTCCGGGAGATGTTGCCAAGGCTTTTGGCGCAGGTGCCGATTTTGTTATGTTAGGAGGTATGTTGGCCGGTCACAATGAGAGTGGTGGAGAGGTGATAGAGAAGAGCGGCGAGAAGTTTAAGATGTTTTACGGAATGAGCTCATCTACTGCCATGAAGAAACATTCTGGAAGTGTTGCAGAGTATAGGGCCAGCGAAGGTAAAACAGTGGTTGTACCATACAGGGGAGATGTCAATGATACTGTTCTTGATATTCTGGGTGGAGTAAGAAGTACCTGCACGTATGTAGGAGCATCTCAGCTTAAAGAGCTCTCCAAAAGAACCACATTCATAAGAGTTGCCGAGCAGGAGAACCAGATTTATAACGGTAAGATATAATGATTAACTTTTTCTCCGGTTTGTTGTTGATACATTTAACCATAGAAAATTTTAAAAGAGACAATGTTACCAACAAAATATCGGAGAGAGCTTTTTATACTCCTGCTAACCCTTTTTTGCTTCAATAACCTTGTAGCTCAGCAAAGATTTACAATCAGCGGCACAATAAGAGAGAAATTAACCGGTGAAACCATGATAGGTGTCTCGGTTAACAGTCTGGAAACTAAAGAGAGAAATTATACTGCCAGTAATGAGTACGGCTTCTATTCACTCACCTTGCCCAGAGGGAGTTATAAGATAATTTACAGCTTTATCGGATATAATAGCGATACACTCAATGTAAATCTCGACTCAAATAAAAAAATTGACGTAGAGATGAGCGAGAGGATATTTGAGATTCGGGAGGCGGTTGTGCGGGCAGAGAGAAGAGATGATAACATTAGAAGGGCAGAAATTGGCTTAGAGAGAGTAGATATAAAGGAGACCGCAAGAATACCGGTGCTTTTTGGAGAGAGAGATATTCTTAAAACAATTCAACTTCTTCCCGGGATTAAGTCTGCCGGAGAGGGGAGTAGTGGATTTTATGTCAGAGGAGGTACAGAAGAT
>JAUYTB010000232.1 GCA_030695305.1 Bacteroidales bacterium | reverse complement strand
ATGGTATCGCCTTCCTTCTCATCTTTAGCATGTGCGATGATCACAAGTTCAGCGTTATCGGCTCTACGGTTGTTTACAAAGAGCTTAAACTCATCACCGATTGCTCCATAAGCCTTAAGCTTATTTTTGGCTGCTGCATAGTCTTGTTTAATGACATAACTCATCAGGAAATCATCCAGCGCAGCCTTAGCGGTGTCGATTCCAATTGTCTTGTAAGCATTGAATGTCCCTGCTTTTTCTTCGACTTGAACATCCTCCCACTTACTCACAAGCAAGGTGTCCTGGCGCATGATTGAACGATCAACTCCACGGTCAAAGTCAATGAGCAATGGAGATTCACATGTGTTAAACAGGCTCGTTTTACCGATGCCCGGCTCACCATAAACAACGATCACAACGGGTCGTTTTGGGAGGCTTTCTTCTTTTTTTAAGATTGGCATTAGATTATAATTTAGTTGTTAGTAATTATTGATTGACAGCAAAAGGTTTACAAATTACCTTTGTGCCGCATTAGATTATTGAATTAGCTCACTCCTTGAGTGGGCTTTTTCTTTGGGGCATAGTTCATAAACTTCCACAGAAGCTCCCGGACGTTTTCATTTGGTTCATGGACATAGTTGCCATTAGCCTGACTACACCGGTGCTGCAGGTAGGTGAATAGCTTTGCCAACTGTGGATGTTGATCTACTTCATCTGTGGAGTAGCGATCTTTAAATTCATTGAAAAGTGTCCGACAGGTCTTTTCTTTCATTTCGATAATTGTTTCCATTTTGCATTAGATTATTTTATGATTACTTGATTTTCGCTTTGAAAATCTTTGAGGGTCTGAAAACTGGTGTTTTATGTGCCGGGATAATTACCTGAACATTGCGGCTAATATCCATTCCGGGCTTACCTTTTCTTAATACAGAATCGAAAACTCCGAAGCTGTTTATGCGTACTTTGTTTCCAAGCCTTACTTCATTTTTGATGATCCCAAAAGTTGCGCTAATGATTTTTTCCGCATCCTTTTTGGCTATGCTACATTTTGCAGATACGACTCCGGCAAGCATGCTTCTGTTGATGGTTCTTTTCATATTTTTTCGGTATATGATATAGTTTCCAGTTCGGTCAGGCTGTAGGTAACTTTGCTGTTTCCATCGCCAACTTTAATTCTCTTCAGCTTTCCTTGAATACGCCAAGCTTTAACCTTTGATTCGCCAAAGCGTCTATAAGCCTCACGTTGGCTTAACTCGTCCTTTTGCATTATTCCAGCCTTTTTCAGGGCATTGATAGCCCCTAACTCTGCTGCTGCTGTCAGCATTTTTTGAAGTTTATATTCAGCTATTTCCATCTCTGAAAATGTTATTACGATTAGCATAAGTGATGAATTCAGCCATTGTATGACTGCTGGATTTACGAAATGCACTCTTTTTGTGATTGAGAACAGTATTGATACTGATGTAGAGTTTGTCCGCTATCTGTCCCTCATTGAGTCCGCAGTGGAACAGCTTCATTACCTGGAGCTCTCTTTCAGTAAGATTTGAATTGAATTTAGGATTGCAAATGATTTGATCATGTTTGCACTCTCCGCGCATTGGACAGGAGACAAACTCAAATTTGAATGAGTCGTTGTCAAAATCCAACACGTTGTCATAGTCGCCAAAGTTGCACTTCAGAAACCGGCGCACTATCAGAAACTCATAATAATGAAGTGCGTCTGCCGATGCTTTATAGGTTTCGCACATTGCTTTATAGGCTTCAGGGTAATTTTCCCTGATTCTGTTCATCATGTTGCCAATGAACTCTCTGTGTCTTGGCTCAAGCTTGTAGTGAGCTTCTCCTGCAGGAGCAATCATTACATCACCTTCAGGTGTGTTGTAAGTTTCAAATCTCATTTGGGAAAAGAATTTCAGGTTCAACACCTAAATTTTCAGCGATTAACTTAATTTTTAGAGCATCAGGCTTATACATTCCTGCAATCCAACAGCGAACAGTAGTTGGACTAACCATGCACAGTTCGGCTACTTCTCTGATAAACTTTGCTTTTGGACTCTCTTCTGAGTTTGATGGAAGGGAAAAGTACTGACCTCTGAATGTCAATTTCTCATTCTCTGGGACAATATAGTTGCTTTTACGCCCTCTTTTTTCGTATATTCGCTTCATATAATTTATATTTTCGGTACAAATATAAGGATAATACTTAAAATGTCAAGCAAAATACGTAAATTTATATAAGTATTTTTTAAAAAATGTGGTGATGACTGATAGTGAGAGAGTTAAATTAATTGAAAAGACTTATGAATTAAGTACTAATGCCTTAGCTAAAGCATTGAATTTAAAAAGCGCTCAAACTCTTTATGATATTCATAAAGGAAAACATGGAATATCTAAGGAACTAGCTGAAAAAATTCACGCAAAATACTTAAACATTAATCCTACTTGGCTTCTTACTGGGGTTGGTGATATGTTTAATGCCAAGCCAAGTAATGAATTAGATAAGTCTGAAAAAAAGCAAGGTGATACGGTTACTATGCCTCGCGAGGTTTTTGATATGATAAGTCGGCTTACTGAAACTATTCTAAGCCAGCAAAGAGTTATTGAAAGCGACATAAAAGAAATGGCAAAGGCTTTTAAAAAAACAAAGAACGGCAACTGCGATGCAGGCATTGCGAACGCAGTATAGTCATGTGGGTTTCAGAAGACAAACAACGCTATTCATAATAAGCAACTAATCAAAATGTCAACATTCTTAATCATAGTCATTGTGTTTGTGTTTTTGATGGTAATACTTTTAATAAGTGCTCAAAAAGAACAAAAAAGCAATCAACTTGTATTGGAGTCTAAAGGGTATCGTCTTGACAACAGCATCAAAACAGGCAAATATTTAGCTGGACATCCTGATATAAATGAGCCCGTTAACAAAACAGATATTCTACCTATTGACGATTTTCTTGATATTTTTAACTCGACAACCTTAACTCAGGTCAAAATTGCTTCTATAAGGAAAACGTTTATAACAAATGTGGTTATTGAAGATCAAACGACAATCGAAAAAAGGGTCACCGTTGCCAGATTGTTACTCGTTGGGATATTTGCTTTTGCTTTAAGAAAGAAACAAGTCAATGAACTTGCATACATGATTATTGAATGGAACGATGGTAAATTTAACCATGAAACTATTTTTGAGTTTGAAGGTAAAGACGCCATGATGAATGCTAATACGTCAAGAAATCACTTAATCAAAGAACTTAGGTAAAAAATGCAATCTGAAGAAAGCACCAGGATTATTGAACGGTTCTACGAAGCTGTTGATAAGATTATTGAGTTGGGGAAGATAAAAGGAAAAAGCACTTATTGCGAATACTATGGAATCAATCGACGCAACTTCTATAGTCAGCGCAAGACTCCAACCCGTGGCTGGTTTCAGGTAAGCTGGATGGTGCCGCTAGTGAGGTACTACGGCATAAACCCCCGGTGGCTGCTTACCGGATTCGGGCCTATGATAAAGAAAAGGCCGGAAAAGAAAGAGGAGTAAAAAACCATTAACCTAGAGAAACTATTATAACACAACCATCATGTCCATGATCTTTAAAGAATTAGTAAACAATTTTTATATTTCTGAACAGTGCTGTAAAATGGAGCAAAAGATGTTGCAGATAAGCAACGATCTGAAGCTTGGAAGGAAACATGATACTAATATTCAATTTCTGGAAGATTTGATATGTGAAATGGATGCAATTATAATAGTCCGTAGTTCCAGAGGCGAATGCAGTGAGGGATACGAAGGGCTGAAAAAAGAATGTGAAAACCTAATTGAAAAAATTTGTCAAATGAAGAATTCTCGAATTTAAACTTACCCGGAATATTTTAATGAAATACGCAATGGAATTGATTGAAGAAGAAATTGGGTTGAGTG
>JAUYTB010000229.1 GCA_030695305.1 Bacteroidales bacterium | reverse complement strand
TGGCAAAGATCTTTATCCAAGCATAGAAGAGAAAGCTGCACACCTTCTGTACTTTGTTACAAAAAACCACTCCTTTACTGACGGAAATAAAAGGATAGCTGCATTTATGTTTCTTTACTTCCTTTCAAAAAACGGTATTTTATATGACAGTTATGGTAATAAACGAATAGCTGACAATACTTTGGTAGCATTGACATTAATGATAGCTGTCAGCAAACAGGAAGAGATGGATGTAATGATAAAGGTTATTGTAAATTTGATAAATACAAGGAATTAACGCATGATAACACGCGTTAAATCCCATTAAAACGGAATTTTACCGCCAAACCGTTAGCAAACATTGCAGATAAAAAACTCATTATAAATTTTCTAAAAACATTAATAATTAACCAATGAGAGATGAAATCATAATCTATCAGGCTGATGAAGGAACAACAAGACTTGAAGTTAAGATTGATGAAGGTTCTGTTTGGTTAAATAGACAACAGATTTCGACATTATTTGAAAGAGATATTAAAACAATTGGAAAACATATCGCCAATGTCTTGACTGAGGAATTGAAAGAAATTCCAGTTGTCGCAAAATTTGCGACAACTGCAACTGATGGGAAGACATATCAAGTAGAGTATTATAATTTAGATGTCATTATTTCGGTTGGCTATCGTGTAAAATCATCAAGAGGCATTCAATTTAGGATATGGGCAAATAATGTTCTTAAAGATTATTTACTTAAAGGTTATGCTTTAAGTCATCGCTTTGACAGGATTGAAAAAGATGTAAATTATTTAAAAACAAAAGTAGAAGAATTCGATTTCCAGATTAAAACAAACTTGCCACCAAAAGAAGGAATTTTCTTTGAAGGGCAAGTATTTGATGCTTATATTTTTGTAATTGATCTAATCAGAAAAGCTCAAGAATCTATCATTCTAATTGATAATTATATTGATGAAAGTGTACTTCTTATGTTATCGAAGAGACAATCTGGGGTGGAAGTAATCGTCTATACCTCAAATTTGACTGCAGAAATGAACCTTGACCTGAGAAAATATCGTTTTCAATATCCCGATATAAGCATAAAGCAGTTTAATAAATCTCATGACCGTTTTCTGATCCTTGACAAAAAAATTATTTATCATATAGGAGCATCTTTGAAAGATTTAGGAAAGAGATGGTTTGCTTTTTCAGTGTTAGATTTTGAAGTAACCGAAATATTAAAGAAACTTGAAGATAATGTGACTAAGTAACAACGTTTGCTAACACGCGTTAAATCCCATTGAAACGGGATTTAACCGCGAACCGTTATAGCCAATGGTAGGACGTGACACAAACCGCAAAATAATCACTAAATTTTTTAACTTTAATGAAATTAGAAATTAACAGCAACACGTCAAATGATTTACATACCATTTTAAATGAAAAATTTAAAATTAAATGTGTGACGTGTGGATTTGAAACCAAGAGTGTTTTTTCAAAAAGAATGGGCAATTTAACGTTTAAAAGTTATGCTTTTGGTAACGGACTAAATTTCCATATCATCAAAGGAGATGTTTTGCAACCAATTCAAATTGATTACATCAAAAACAACAGCAGCATAAGATATCTATTTATGCTAAGCGGAGACTTGATAGTTAAACTCTCAGACAAAGTTCGAACACGATTATCATCAAATCAATCGGCAATAATTGCTGTAAATGTACTGCAAAACCAAATCTTCACTTTCCCTATTCAAAACAATTTAGAGTTGTTTTTTATAGAACTAAATAAAGAACGGTTTTATCCTATCAATCAAACTGAATTTGATGGGCTTCCCAAGCAATTATCCGAAGTGTTTAATACAAACCCGTCCGAAAATCATTTTCTTTATCAAAGTTTTTACACACTAAATGTAACGGATGTTTACAATCAAATGACTCTGGCAAAGGCGGAAGGTATATTGAAAAGATTTTTTTATGAATCCAAAGTTTTTGAGTTACTCTGGCTACAAACTGAACAATACAAAAATGAACTTTTGTATGGATATGATACCAATGTTTTAAGGAAAGTAGATGTTGAAATCATCAAAAAAGCAAAAGAATTTATTCATAACAACTGCGGACAAGAATTGACTCTAGCAATTTTGAGTAGAAGCATTGGAACAAATGAAACAAAACTAAAAAATGGCTTTAAAAAACTATATGGTAAAACCTTCACTGAAATTCTCTTAAATGAACGCTTAAACAAAGCGAAGCTGCTTGTTGAAGAAAGGCTTTTGAGCATTAAGGAGATTGCTCAGGCATGTGGATATAAAAGTGTTACTATGTTTAGCATTCGTTTCAAAGAACACTTTGGCCTTCTCCCATCTCAATACAAAAACTCTTAATCAGTATTTTCTCTATCTCAACGGGGTTTAATACAATTAGTAAATAGACAACTTTATGACTTTAGTGTATTTTTGTCTTCTAAAAATGACCACACATTTCAAAGGAGAAAAAGCCGAAAATCTTTAAGTGTAGGTATAAAATTAAATTTTAAAAAAATGACAACAATTAAAAGTTTAGTAATCATTGGTACTGTTGCACTTATGACATCTTGTGCATCAACAGCAAAGTTTCCAGTATCAAGCACTGTTCCTGCGGCTGACATTACAGCCAAGAAAAAACAAGACAAGAACAAAAATTATGTAATTGAACTAACGGCTCATAATTTGGCAGAAGCAAGTAGGTTGAGTCCGCCTAAAAACAATTATAGTGTTTGGATTGTGGTTGATTACGGTGTAACTAAAAATGTTGGGCAACTAACCAATAAAAATGCAAAAAAATCAACTTTGAAAACAACGACTCCATTTAATGTAAAAGAAATTTTCATAACTGCAGAAGACCAAGGAAATTTGACATATCCTGCTGGTGTTGAAATTTCAAGAACTACTTTTAAAAAGTAAAAGAAACAAATATGCGATTGGTAAAAACAATTTTACTGCTACTCCTTATTGGGGTGGCAGTTTTTTTCACTGTTCAGAATATGGAATTAGTGAAACTAAGCTTTTGAATATATCACAGCAAATAGGCCACTGTATCACTCACAAATGAGCCGCCAAGAAAGAGCTGTAAACTTGTCATAAAAGTATTAATTTTTTTTCTCTTTTCTTCTCATTGATTCTCCCCTTATCTCAACTCTTATTGAGTT
>JAUYTB010000228.1 GCA_030695305.1 Bacteroidales bacterium | reverse complement strand
AACTCAATAAGAGTTGAGATAAGGGGAGAATCAATGAGAAGAAAAGAGAAAAAAAATTAATACTTTTATGACAAGTTTACAGCTCTTTCTTGGCGGCTCATTTGTGAGTGATACAGTGGCCTATTTGCTGTGATATATTCATTTGAATCATTGGCAACACACGAATTGAACGTGTATGCCAAAGCCAATGATGCTAACGTGTTTCACTATAGTGATTCATATGGTTATGAAATAGATGCTATCGTGCAGAAACGAAATGGCAGTTATGCCGCTTTTGAAATTAAGCTTGGTGTTGGTTACATTGATGAAGCAGCCGAGAATCTCAAAAGGTTTGCTACTAATATTGATATAACAAAAATGGATGTACCTAAAACTCTCAACATCATAACCGGTACAGGAATGAGTTATCGCCGTCCTGACGGTATTAATGTTATTTCTTTAGCTTCCTTGGGAAAATAGGAAGGAACACCTTGGCAAGGGTTGTGGACCTTGCATCCGTTTGTGGACGTTTCTCTAGATATTAGTAAAATTTTCTTTACAAATTTGGAATTCAATTCCAATATTGTAAATTTGCGTTATGATTAAGAGAACGTCAGAATCTGAGTTAAAGTATTTAGCTGCTCATTATAAGGCGGTAGCAGTTGTTGGCCCGAGACAATCGGGAAAAACGACTCTTGTGAGGTTTGTATTCCCAAATAAACCATATGTGAGTCTTGAGAACCCTGATACCCGAAATTTTGCGACGGTAGATCCCCGTGGCTTCCTTTCGAACTATCCGGATGGTGCAATTCTTGACGAAGCCCAGCGTGTACCTTCTCTTTTTTCTTATCTGCAGCAGATACTTGACGAATCTGCGTTAAATGGGTTGTTTATAATAACAGGCTCCAATAACTTTCTTTTACAAGAAAATATTTCTCAAAGTCTCGCAGGAAGGATTGGTTATCTGAATCTGTTGCCTTTATCTATTGATGAGATTAGTGATTTTGGGCTTAAACCGGACAGATTGATGTTTATGGGTGGTTATCCGGCATTATATAATGGCTCTGCAGATGTTTCTAAGTGGTATGCCAACTATATAAGAACTTATGTTGAGAGGGATGTTCGTATGCTCAAAAACATAAGTGATCTCTCTACTTTTGAACGTTTTTTAAGACTTTGTGCAGGTAGGATTGGTCATCTACTCAATATGAGTTCTCTTGCTATTGAGACCGGTGTAGATATTAAAACTATTAGTTCGTGGATTAGTGTTTTGGAAACCAGCTTTATAGTATTTCGTTTACAGCCTTATCCCGAGAATTTCAATAAGCGGGTTGTAAAAATGCCAAAGTTGTATTTTTACGATACCGGGTTGGCGGTTGCTTTATTAGGGTTTGATAGTGAACGGCATCTGGATCTCCATCCTTTCCGGGGTAATCTATTTGAAAATATGGTTATAGTGGAGTTTCTCAAGAGAAGGTTCAACGAAGGTAAAACCAATAATCTTTTTTTCTGGAGAGATAATGTTGGGAATGAGATCGATTTGCTTCTTGTAGATGGGTTAACAAAAACTCCTATTGAGATAAAATCCGGACAAACCATTACCAATGAATATTTTAAAGGTATTCTTTACTGGAATAAAATTAGTCATACCCAGGGTGGCTATGTTATCTACGCAGGAGAATCAGAACAAAAAAGAGGCAATGGAATCACAGTTTTACCGCTTGTAGGGAAGGGAACCTTGGCAAGGGTTGTGGACCTACATATCCTCTAATGAGAGGCAAATGGCTTCAATATTATATTTTGGCAAAAGTTTGTGTTTGAGGTGTTCGACTTTTAATGCGAATAATTCCGGTT
>JAUYTB010000210.1 GCA_030695305.1 Bacteroidales bacterium | reverse complement strand
AGAGCTCCAAAGAGATGTGGGTAGATACATCAAGCCGTTCTGTAAGAGATTATTATGCAAAGTGGAACAGATCTGTGCAGGAGCAAACAACTCAGATTTTTAGAAAATATAAGATAGATTCTGTCTCAATTGGTACAAATCAGGACTATGTAAAAGGGCTTATATCCCTGTTTAAAACCAGATAGCAGCTATGAATGAAGTAACAAAAGATACCCTTTTAATTGGCGATCAGCATACTCTGCGGTTTCGAACAAAGCTGGCTGCAGGCGAGAAGTTTATCTTTCCCGCTCCTGTGAATCCGCTAATACCGGGACTTGAGATAGTTGGAGAGCCAAAAACCGATACAATTGTCAAAGGAAAAGATTTTAATGAGCTAGAGAGCCTAATCACAGTAACATCATTTGACAGTGGTTCTTACTCTATTCCCGCTTTTACTGCCTATCGCATAAAGAGTGACGGGTCAACAGATACCCTCTCTTTTGATGGCGGAAAGCTTGAATTTACTACTATTCAGATAGATACCGCCTCTTTTAAACCTTTCGATGTAAAGGATCAGATGAACTATCCTTATAGTGTAAGGGAGGCGCTTCCATGGCTGGGTTTGCTCTTTCTGCTTGTTTTAGCCGGCTATCTTGTTGGTAAAGCAATAAAAAACATAAGGGAGAAGAGAACTCTCTTTGGCAAACCGATAGTAGTCGATCCACCTCATATTGTGGCTCTTCGCACACTTGAGAAGTTACGCAACGAAAAACTTTGGCTTACCAACCAAAAAGAGTACTACACAAGGGTGACTGACACTCTTCGTGGTTATATAGAGAGCCGGTATACAATCTCTGCCATGGAACAGACATCCGGGGAGATACTTAAGGATTTGGCAAAAGTTAAGATGGAGCCCAAAGTCTATAAGGAGTTGTCAGATCTCTTAAACCTCTCCGATCTTGTAAAGTTTGCAAAATACACAGCACCCGAACAGGAGTGCGAAAGTGCAATTCCATCGGCAGTTCGTTTTGTAAATGCAACTTTTCTGGATCAGATAGAGCAGAGCGCAGAGTCTGATGTGGCACAAGCTGTAGGTAAAACTAAATCAATTAAAGATGGAGGAGTGTAGATATGTTTTTTGAGTATCCAAAGTTCTTGTATCTTCTGTTCCTGCTTATTCCGATATTGGCTCTCTATATCTGGAGGGAGATCAGGGGTCAGTCGCCCTCACTGCATGTATCTTCTATCTCTCCCTGGAGAGGTCCGGGTGGAGCTATTAAGATATATGCAAGGCATCTGCCCTATATTCTACGATTTATTGCCTTTGCAGCTATTATTATATCAATTGCAAGACCCCGCTCCTCTCAGGATTTCGAAAAAGTATCAACAGAGGGTATAGACATCGTTTTTGCTATTGATGTCTCTACAAGTATGCTGGCAAGAGATTTTAACCCGGATAGAATAAGTGCTGCAAAAGATATTGCAATAGAGTTTATTGCACAGCGCCCGAGTGACAGAATGGGTATTGTGGTCTTTGCCGGCGAGAGCTTTACTCAGTGTCCTCTCACAACAGACAGGGCAACTCTTATAAATCTGATGAAGGAGGTGGAGACCGGTCTTATTGAGGATGGTACCGCAATAGGTAATGGCCTTGCAACAGCCACAGCACGGTTAAAAGACTCTCAGGCAAAGAGCAGGGTGATAATTCTGCTGACAGACGGAGTAAATAACAGAGGAGAGATCTCCCCTTTGATGGCTGTAGAGATTGCCAAAACTTATGGTGTAAGAGTTTATACCATTGGAGTAGGGGCAATGGGTGTTGCTCCATATCCTGTTATGACTCCTTTTGGTGTTCAAATACAACAGGTTAAGGTAGAGATTGATGAGCCTCTTTTAAGACAGATTGCCCAGGAGACGGGGGGAAAATACTTTAGGGCAACCGATAATACAAAAATGCTTGAGATCTATAGCGAGATCAACAAGATGGAGACAAGTAGAACCACCGTGGACTCATTCCCGATTTATAAGGAGTTGTTTATGAAGTATGCAATAATTGCTCTTATCGCACTTGCCATGGAGCTCTTTTTACGAATATTTATATTAAGAAGAATACCTTAAAGATATCTCATATATATGATACAATTTGCACAATCGGAGTATCTGCCATTAATTCTTTTAATTCCAATTCTATTTATCTTTCATGGGATTAACAGAAGAATTCGCCGTAAGAGAGTTGAATCTTTTGGAGAGAGAGCTATTCTTGAGCCTCTTATGCCCGGAGCTTCCAGAGCAAGGGGGTGGATAAAGCTAGTGATTTTGAGTATAGCGATCTTCTTCTTTGTAATAGGGATTTCACGTCCTCAGCTTGGAGCAAGATTAAAAGAGATAGAGGGTAAAGGCGTAGAGATTATGATTGCCCTGGATGTCTCAAACTCAATGCTAGCTCAGGACTTCTCTCCAAACAGGCTTGAGCGGGCAAAACTTGCTATATCAAGACTGACCGACAAGCTTAGAGAGGATAGGATTGGTCTGATTGTCTTTGCCGGTCAGGCATATGTTCAGCTTCCCATTACCACAGATTATGTATCTGCCAAGATCTTTCTCAACAGTATAAACACAAACTCTGTTCCTGTTCAGGGGACATCTCTTGCTGATGCTATAAACCTTTCGGTAAAGAGTTTCAGCTCGGAGAGTGCAAATAGCAGCAGGGCTATTATTCTTTTAACCGATGGTGAAGATCACGAAGATAACCCTGTAGAGGCAGCCAAAACGGCACGCGAGTTGGGTTGTGTTGTATATACTCTGGGTATTGGTTCAGATGAGGGGAAGCCCATTCCAATGGAGAACGGCGAGCTGTTAAAGGATAGGGAGGGTAATATTGTTGTTACCCGGCTAGATGAGAAAACCCTTATAAAAATTGCCGAAGCAGGAGGAGGCCGGTATGTCAGGGCCGGTAACAGCGATTTTGGTCTTGAGGCTATTGTTGAGCAGATAAGAAGCATGGATAAGCAGTTCTTTAGCTCTGTTGTTTTTGAGGATTTTGACGAACAGTATATGTACTTTTTTGGAATAGCACTCTTTTTTCTGATACTTGAGTTTCTGATTACAGAGAGAAGAGGAAGGAATTTCTTTAACTAAAATCTTATATAATGCAATTGATTACTAGATATATGATTGGTTTTACTAAAAATATTGTGACTCTTCTTCTGCTGATAACTCCTTTAGCGGCCTTTTCACAACCGGACAGGGGGGATATACGTTACGGTAACAAGGCATACTCAAAAGGTGATATTGAGAAGGCAGAGGAGGGGTATCGCCGGGCACTTGAAAAAGACCCTGAGTCATTTTTTGCAAAATATAATCTTGGGAATGCTCTTTATAAGAGGGGAAATCCTCAGGA
>JAUYTB010000209.1 GCA_030695305.1 Bacteroidales bacterium | reverse complement strand
AAACGCTGGAGACTAGTAGAAATTGTAGAAAAAGTTAAATAGCCATGATACAGCAAGAATCGAGATTATTGGTGGCAGACAACAGTGGTGCAAAGGAGGTTCTTTGTATCCGTGTTCTTGGGGGAACCCGCCGCCGTTATGCCGGAGTTGGCGATAAAATAGTGGTTACCGTTAAAAGTGCAATCCCGGGTGGAGACACAAAGAAGGGAACAGTATCAAAAGCGGTAATAGTCAGGACAAAAAAGGAGATCCGTCGTGCAGATGGTTCATATATCCGTTTTGATGACAATGCGTGTGTGTTGTTAAACAGTCAGGGAGAGGTTCGCGGAACACGTATTTTCGGACCTGTTGCCAGAGAGCTGAGAGACAACTATATGAAAATTGTATCTTTAGCACCCGAGGTGTTATAATAATTATAGAAGATATGAATAAGAAATTACATATTAAAAAGGGCGATACAGTTTATGTAAATGCCGGAGACGACCGCGGTAAAACCGGTAAGGTTCTTGAGGTATTAACAGATAAAAATCGCGCCATTGTTGAGGGAATCAACATGGTAAGCAAGCATACCAAACCTAATGCAAAACATCCTCAGGGAGGAATTGTAAAACAAGAGGCAGCGATTCATATTTCAAACCTGCAGGTGGTAGACCCTGTGAAGGGTGGTCCTACAAGAATCGGTCGTCGTTTGAATGAAAAAGAAAAATTAGTTCGTTACGCGAAAAAATCTGGAGAGGAGATTAAATAATGGCAAATTCTAAAGATGGAGCTGCTAAGAAGCCAGCTGCAAAAACTCAGACAGGAAAGGCACAGACAACAAAGGTCGAGAAACCGGTAAAAGCCGCAAAGCTTGAGGGAAAACAGGTAGTTGTTCAGGGTTACAAACCTACACTGCAAAAGATATACAAAGATGAAATCACACCAAAACTAATGAAGGATTTTGGTTATTCATCGGTTATGCAGGTACCAAAACTTACTAAGATTGTGATTAACCAAGGTATCGGCTCTGCAACAGGAGATAAAAAACTTGTTGATATTGCCCAGCAGGAGCTAACAATCATCACCGGCCAGAAAGCTGTTCAGACCTTCTCCAAAAAGGATATATCCAATTTCAAATTGAGAAAAGGTATGCCAATCGGTGTTAAAACAACTCTTCGCGCAGCCAAGATGTATGAGTTTCTTGAGAGACTGATCTCGGTTTCTCTTCCAAGGATCAGAGACTTTAAGGGCATTAGTGAGAAGTTTGATGGCAAAGGAAACTATACTCTGGGTATCAAAGAGCAAATCATATTCCCGGAGATTGATATAGACAAGATAACCAAGATACTTGGTCTTGAGATGACCTTTGTTACTACGGCAGAAAAAGACGAGGAGGCTTATGCACTTCTTCGTGAATTTGGACTGCCTTTCAAAAACATCAGAAAATAATCTTAAACTTAAGAGATAGATAATGGCAAAAGAATCAATGAAGGCACGCGAAAGAAAACGCGCTAAACTATGTGCCAAATATGCAGAAAAACGCAAAGCCCTAAAAGAGGCAGGCGACTATGCTGCTTTGGACCTTCTTCCAAAGAATGCAAGCCCTGTACGTCTGCACAACCGCTGTTCAATCACAGGTCGTCCAAAAGGGTATATGCGTGTTTTCGGCATCAGGCGTATACAGTTTCGTGAAATGGCCAGCTAGGGACTTATCCCGGGCATTCGCAAAGCAAGCTGGTAGAAAACAGGCGGCGAGAGCTGCAGATTATATATACATTTATTAACAGTTGGATATCGGGCGCCCGGTAATGGGTGTCGAATTGACTAAAAAAAAATTAAAATGACTGATCCAATTTCAGATTATTTAACAAGAGTGCGTAATGCAGCTCTTGCAGGACACAAGATAGTTGAGATTCCTGCATCCAAAATGAAGCTTGAGTTAACCCGTATTCTTCACGAAAAGGGGTATTTCATAAGCTACAAGTTTGTCGAAGGAACACCTTTCGGCATTATTAAGATTGCACTTAAGTATCATCCTGATACTAAAAAATCGGCAATCAAGAAAATTGTACGGGTGAGCAGACCGGGTTTAAGGAAGTATGTAGGCGTCGATGATATGCCAAGAGTACTAAATGGACTGGGAGTAGCTGTTATATCTACCTCTAAGGGTCTGATTACAGACAAAGAGGCAAAGGAGTATAATGTAGGCGGAGAGGTTGTCTGCTATGTTTATTAATGAATAATATAAAATAAAGAACTAATAATGTCACGAATAGGAAAATTACCTGTAAACCTTCCGGCCGGAGTCACGCTAAGCGTGGGTTCCGACAACGTGGTTAAGGTTAAAGGCCCGCTCGGGGAACTTTCGCAAAAGGTGGATGCCGATATTAAAGTTACCGTTGAGGGAAATGTGGTTAACGTATCAAGACCTACCGAACAGCCAAGACACCGCTCAATGCACGGTCTGTACCGCTCTCTGATTCAAAATATGGTAACAGGCGTCTCTGTTGGCTATACTAAAAGACAGGAGTTTGTAGGAGTAGGTTACCGTGTGGAGGTCAAAGACCAGATACTGGAGATGAGCGTAGGTTACTCTCATGATATCCATTTTATGCTCCCAAAGGAGATTAAAGCAACTGCAGAGGCTGTGAAAAAAGGTCAATCCCCGATACTTTCACTTTTCAGCCACGATAAGCAACTACTTGGAATGGTTGCGGCAAAAGTGCGCTCTCTGCGCAAACCTGAACCATATAAAGGTAAGGGTATTAAGTTTGTAGGTGAACAACTTCGTCGCAAAGCCGGTAAGTCGGCCAGCGCTAAATAACAAGTGGAGGATTTATGGCTTTAACTAAAATAGAAAGAAGAGAAAGAATACGGATGCGCATTCGTAAAGTGGTTAACGGCACAGCCGAGCAACCTAGAATGTGTGTGTTCAGGAGCAATAAACAGATATATGTTCAGCTCATCAACGATATCGATGCTTTAACGCTTGCCTCTGCAAGCTCCATGGATAAGGAGATTGTATCGGAGTGTAAAGGGAAACCCGGTATAGAAGTAGCAAAACTGGTAGGTAAACTGGCTGCAAAACGTGCATTGGAAAAAGGTATCTCAACGGTATCTTTCGATCGTGGCGGTTACCTTTATCACGGAAGAGTTAAAAGTTTAGCAGATGCCGCCCGTGAAGGTGGTCTTAAATTCTAAGATATTGAGTATGACAAGTACAAACGTAAAAAAAGTTAAGACTACCGATCTGGAACTAAAAGATAGATTGGTTGCAATAAAGAGAGTTACCAAAGTAACCAAAGGAGGTCGTCACTTCAGTTTTGCAGCTATCGTGGTTGTTGGAGACGAGAAGGGTGTAGTGGGTTATGGCCTTGGAAAGGCTAACGAGGTAACAACCGCTATCTCTAAAGGGATAGAGGATGCAAAAAAGAATCTTGTAAAGATTCCGCTGAGTAAGAAAACAATTCCACATGAGCAGGCAGCAAAATTCGGAGGAGCCAGGGTATTTATGAAACCGGCTGCCGAAGGTACCGGAGTGAAGGCCGGTGGTGCGATGCGTGCAGTTTTTGAGTCGGTAGGTATTCATGATGTTCTTGCTAAGTCAAAAGGCTCGTCAAACCCTCACAACCTTGTGAAGGCCACAGTGGCAGCCCTTCTTGAGATGCGCGACGCATATACCGTAGCCGGATTGCGTGGTATACCGATGAACAGAGTATTTAACGGATAAGGAGGAAATAGAAATGTCTAAAGTAAAAGTTACACAGGTAAAAAGCAAAAACAGTGCAACAAAAAAACAGGAGGCAACTTTGGAGACTCTGGGTATCCGCAGAATACATCAGTCGGTTGAGATAGAGATAAGTCCTGTTACAAAGGGAATGATTGATAAAATTTTACACCTTGTAAAGGTTGAAGCAATAAATTAAAAGGAGATTTTACAAATGAAACTACATAATCTTAAACCTTCTACAGGATCATTGGGAAGAGAAAAGAGAATCGGACGTGGTGAGGGTTCGGGTCACGGCGGAACTTCAACACGCGGACACAAAGGAGCTCAGTCAAGATCGGGATACTCTCGTAAAAAGGGTTTCGAAGGGGGGCAGATGCCTCTTCAGAGAAGACTTCCTAAGTTTGGATTCAACAACATCAACAGAGTAGAGTACAAAGGCATAAATCTGTCATCTGTACAAGCACTTGCAGAAAAAATAGGTACCGATGTACTGACAATTGATACCCTTATTGAAGCAGGTCTCGTGTCTAAGAACCATTTGGTTAAAATACTAGGCAGCGGTACTCTCACAATTAAACTTGATGTTTCAGCTCACGCTTTTTCAAAATCTGCAATAGCCCAGATTGAAGCTCTTCAGGGTAAGGCGACAATAATCTAAACTAAAAGATGAAAAAACTGATCGATACAATAAAAAATATCTTCAAGATTGAGGAGCTGCGCAAAAGGATAGTTTATACTATGCTTTTGCTGCTGGTTTACCGCCTGGGAAGTTATGTGGTGTTACCCGGTATAGATCCGACACAACTAGCTAACTTACAGTCACAGGCTTCCGAAGGTCTTTTAGGTCTTCTGAATATGTTTTCCGGAGGAGCATTCGGAAACGCTTCAATTTTTGCACTCGGCGTAATGCCATATATATCGGCTTCTATCGTGATTCAGCTTTTGGGAATTATGATTCCATATTTCCAGAGATTGCAGAGAGAGGGGGAGAGTGGAAGAAGAAAGATGAATCAGTGGACCAGATATCTTACAATTGCTATTCTAGCACTGCAAGGCCCTGCCTATATGGCAAACCTGCACGTTCAGCTGCCTGAAACAGCATTTTTGTTTAGTGGATTCACATTTAATATTTTTGCCACAATTGTTCTTATTGGAGGAACTATGTTTATAATGTGGTTAGGAGAGAGGATTACCGACCGCGGCTTAGGTAATGGGATCTCTTTAATAATCATGGTTGGTATCGTTGCTCGTATGCCTTTTGCCCTTTTAGCCGAAGGGACCTCAAGAATAAATCAGACAGCAGGCGGTGGTATTCTTATGCTCATAGTGGAACTCATTGTACTATTCTTTGTGTTTGTTGCGACAATAGCACTTGTTCAGGGAACACGCAAGATACCGGTACAATACGCCAAAAGAATAGTTGGGAATAAACAATATGGCGGGGTTCGTCAGTATATACCTTTAAAGATAAACGCGGCCGGCGTTATGCCGATTATCTTTGCACAGGCATTGATGATGTTTCCACTCATATTTTCAGGTTTTGACGCAACACGAGGAGTGGTCTCTGCGCTCACAAACCCTATGGGTGTGTGGTACAACTTGATATTCGGCCTGATGGTCGTGGCTTTCACTTACTTCTATACAGCGGTAACTGTTAACCCTTCTATGATGGCAGAGGATATGAAGAAAAACGGAGGATTTATTCCGGGAATCAAACCTGGTAAAAAGACCACTGAGTATCTTGATGCAATTATGTCACGCATTACGCTTCCCGGCTCGATATTTCTTGCCCTGGTAGCTATAATGCCGGCTTTTGCCAGTATGCTCGGAGTTAACAATCAGTTTGCCCAGTTTTATGGGGGAACTTCGTTGTTGATTCTTGTTGGTGTGGTTCTTGATACACTGCAGCAAATAGAGAGCCATTTGCTGATGCGTCACTACGATGGTCTTATGAAGACAGGACGTCTTAAAGGCCGTTCGGCGATGTAATTGAATCTCAAGTTCTTTGAAAAATGATAAAATTAAAGACCAAGGAAGAGATTGAGGTGCTCAGAGAGAATGCTCTTTTAGTATCAAAAACTCTTGCGGAGGTAGGAAGGCATATTGTTCCCGGTGTAACAACACTGGAGTTAGATAGGATTGCCGAAACCTATATCCGCGATAATGGTGCAGAACCTGCATTCCTTGGTTATGGAGGGTTTCCATTTACTCTTTGTATTTCGGTTAATGATGTTATAGTCCATGGATTTGCATCTGATTACCGCCTGGCCGACGGAGATATAATCTCTGTAGACTGCGGAACCTTTTACAAGGGTTATTACGGAGACTCTGCCTATACCTTTCCAGTTGGTGAAATATCAGATGAGGACAAAAATTTGTTAAGGGTAACCAAAGAGTCTCTTTTTATGGGAATAGAGAGGGCTGTTACCGGGAACAGAATTGGCGACATCTCATATGAAATACAGCAATTTGTAGAAAAAAACGGTTTTTCCGTTGTGAGAGAGATGGTGGGACACGGTATAGGTAAAAAACTTCATGAGTCACCAGAGGTTCCAAATTTTGGAAAGAGAGGCGACGGGAAGAGACTTCAGGAGGGTATGGTCATATGTATCGAGCCAATGGTTAATGCCGGAAGCAGATCTGTCCATATTCACGATGACGGATGGACCCTGAGCACTGCTGACAAAAAAAGATCGGCTCACTTTGAGCTGATGGTAGCTGTGACAAGTGATAAACCGATGATCTTATCAACATTTGAGTACATTGAGAGTAAAAATATTTAAATTATAAGGATTATTTTAAATGGCAAAACAGACTGCTATTGAGAAAGAGGGAACAATAATTGAAGCCCTGTCAAACGCGATGTTTCGTGTAGAACTGGATAACGGGCATGTAATAATCGCTCATATCTCCGGAAAGATGAGAATGCACTATATTCGAATTTTACCGGGAGACAGGGTGAGAGTTGAAATGTCACCTTATGATTTAACAAAAGGAAGAATTTCTTTCAGATACAAATAAAATTTAGAAAACATGAAAGTCAAAGCATCCATTAAGAAACGCAGTGATGATTGCAAAATAGTTAAACGCAAAGGTCGTCTTTACGTAATATGCAAAAAGAACCCTAAATTCAAAATGCGTCAGGGATAATTTTTAATTGTAAACAATAAAGAGAATAGATAAATTATGGCACGTATAGCCGGAGTTGATTTACCAAAAAACAAACGAGGAGAGATAGGTTTAACCTATATCTACGGGATCGGAAGCAGTTCTGCCAAAAAGATTCTTGCCAAAAACGGCATTGATCTTAGTACAAAGGTTAAGGATTGGGATGATGATCAGATTTCTGCAATAAGGGGAACCATTGCAGAGGAGTATAAAATCGAGGGTGAGCTTCGCTCTGTAGTTCAGACGAACATTAAACGACTGATGGATATTGGTTGTTACAGGGGAATTCGTCACCGTCTTGGTCTTCCTGTTCGTGGTCAGTCCACAAAGAACAACGCACGTACACGTAAGGGTAAGAAGAAGACTGTAGCTAACAAGAAGAAAGCAACTAAATAGAACCTAGATCATGGCAAGAA
>JAUYTB010000203.1 GCA_030695305.1 Bacteroidales bacterium | reverse complement strand
AATTTTGGCGACTATAAACTATCTGTTAACGGATTCCGGGTACAGTCACGAATAGACTATACCAGATTCTTTATGAACAGAAACTCTGCCCGGATAACATATTTTTTTGATGCCTATAGTGCTCCCGGGAGATATGAACCTCTCCATTTTCTGAGGCACTCACTGATTCTCTCACTTCTGTTCAATTACAGATAAAACCGTAATATATGAGATGGATTGTATATATTTTAACCACACTTACGCTTTTATCCTCTTGTCGTAAAATCCTCTTTGAACCAGACATGGCTTCAACTGACCCATATATTAACTTCGATTATCTTTGGAACGAAGTGGATAGTAAATATGCTTACTTCGAGCTAAAAGGGGTTGATTGGGACAAAATAAAGGAGATTTACCGAATTAAACTATACAGAGGGATGAGTGAAGACTCCCTGTTTAATGTCATGGGCGGTATGTTGAATGAGCTTCGCGATGACCATACCAATCTGGTATCTCCTTTTAATATATCAAGATACAATGTCTACCTAAAAGGACAGGATAACTTTGACTACAGAGTTATAAAGGATAACTATCTAAAAGAGGGGGAATATACCACAGAGAGTTTCCGTCACGGATTTCTTCCCGGAGGAAAAATTGGATATATCAGATATGGAAGTTTTATGAATAGTGTTACAGATAGTGACCTGGATTTTATACTTAACCGTTATCGGAACACATCCGGAATCATATTAGACTTAAGAGAAAACGGGGGCGGGAGCTTCTCAAATATTACAAAAATTCTTGCAAGACTCACTCCTGTAAAGACTCTGGTAATGTATAACAGAACAAGAAACGGAAAGGGCAGAGATGAATTTGGCCCATATGAACCATTCTACATCAACCCTTCTAATAAAACCAACTATACAAACAGGCCAATTGTTGTTCTTACAGACAGAGGATCATATAGTGCATCAACCTTTTTTGCCCTCGCAACAAAAGCAATATCTGGAATAACCCTTATTGGAGATAAGACAGGAGGGGGAGGGGGACTTCCAAATGGAGGACAACTTCCAAACGGATGGATCTATAGGTTTTCAATATCACAATCATATGATCTTAAAAAGGTTAACTATTCCGAAGAGGGGGTCGAGCCCGATATCTTTGCCGAGTTCAACTGGTGGAATCTTAAACGGGATGAGATTCTTGACAGAGCAATGCTATTTATTAACAACTACGGAACTTAATTATCACCATTTCTCTGCTTGATTTTTTTTTATATCTTTGGGTAGCCACTAAACTAAACTAAATATGGGAGCCGAAAAACATTTACTGTCAGATCCGGCAGAATGGATGACAAGTTCTGAGTTTGTAGACAAAGAGGGTAAAATCAAGAGGGCAATCGGGGAGGCTAAGATAATTGTAAACGAGCTGGAGATTATTAATGAAACATGGTCATGTGTAGAGGGTAAGAGAATCTGTAACTGCTACAGAATAGAGAAAGAGAGCGACCACCGGTATCGGTATGAGTGCAACAATCCGGAACTTGGAACACAGAGAGGTGACTTTAACATTGACAGAAACATTGTTTACTCAAAATTTACCGTAAATGAGACCTCTCTTAATGGCTTTGAGATAATTGTACAGGATGACGATGAGTGTACAATTTACGGCACTCTTTACGAGGGGAGCGAGCTTCTCAACTCATGGAGAACCGTGATGGTAAAAATTCAATAATTATGCCCATAAAAAAGATTACAGAGTACTTAAATAAGAGCTATCCCCAAAATTATATAATAAAAAAACCTTTGGCAGGGGCGTTCACTTTTGCCCTTATTTGCTATCTTTTTCTGATAATCTACAGGCCGCAGGAGAGTCACGCATCATCCGGTATGAGCTACCCTCTCACAATGGCACTATACTGTATTGCAGTGGCTCTATTTATGACCGCAGCCGTTACCATTTTTAAAAGAGCATTCTATAGTAACATCAATGCAAGATGGAGTATAAAGAGAGAGATTGCCGCCAATGTTGCCCTTCTTTTACTCCTCGGAAGCAGTGCATATCTCTCCGGGTTTATGATTGAAGATAGCTCTGGCAGGTTAAATATTGCAACTATTTGCGACTCATTCCTCAACTCATCTCTTCTAGGTTCCGTTCCTCTTATTATCATCTCTCTTATAAACAGCTTCAATAGCAGCAGATATAACGAAGTCTTACTGCCGGGTAAAGGTCACTCTACCGAGCAAGAGAGAGATCTCTCTCCCGGAGGTGTGATTTCTATTGTATCTAAACTTAAAAAAGAGGAGCTGACCTTCTATACAGATGAGTTTATCTACGCAAAAGCTGACGGAAACTATGTCGAGTTCTATCTTAAAGTATTGGAAATCAAAAAAAAGGTGACCATTCGCAACTTCATTAACGAAACCGAACTGCAGTTCTTACAATATCCATATATTATGAGGGTTCACAGAAAATTCATTGTAAACCTCAAAAAAATTGAATCAAAAAAGGGAAACGCACTCTCTCTTAAAGTAAGAGTAACGGGAGAAGATGAGGAGATTCCTGTTTCAAGAAATAAGATTAAGGAATTTAACGATCTTTTGAAGAGATACCGACAGTAGATACTCTTTACACTTCACACCATTTTTTTTCCATCCATACCATTTTATCGTAATCTATATACCGTACAGAACAAATCTTTGCTGCCTGTAACATTAAGTTGGAAAGCAAAAGTGATTCGCCTCTATTTGCATCATAATAATGCAAATAAAAAACAATCACTTTATGAAATCCAGCTACCCAAAAATCCGCCTTTTTAAATTAATCACGTTGATATCGGGATTAATCATGTACTCCTCCTTAATCTCCGCTGCCCAAAAGAGCAGAATAATCGGAGTCGTTGCAGAGTTATCTTCATCTCTTACCCTACCCTATGCTTTGGTAGAGCTTATAAGTACAAGTGATAGCACCGGAATCACTTACACACAATGCGATTCTAATGGCAATTTTGAACTTTTTACAGACAAATCCGGAGAGTATCGGCTGAGAATCTCATCGCTGGGATTTATCACCAGAACTATTGAGATTGAGACAGAAGATAACAATGAGCTAAATACAGGAACACTATATTTATCAGAAAACCATTTTACGTTAGATGATGCGGTAATTACATTTGAAAGAGTGAGAGCTATGTCACAAAAGGGTAAAATTACATACTATATCAGCGAGTTAATCTCTGACGCATCTGCTAACGGCTTTGAGACTCTAAAGCATATTCCTGGTATTCAGACAGATATAAAAAAGAGCATACGGTTCGAAGGTAGTGATGAGATCATTGTACTTGTTAACGGAAGAGAGAGGGAGAGGTCATATATAAGCACAATAAGTGCAAAGGATATCGATCGTATTGAGATAATGAACACTCCACCTCTTAAATACCGCTCTACAACTACAGCAGTTATTGATATCATACTAAAGAGGCCGGAATCAAGAACAATAAAAGGTGAGTTTAATGCAGAGTTACCCGTTTCGCGATCTCAAACCTTTATCTACCCTTCTGGCTCTCTTAATATTGGAGGTGATAAACTTAATATTCATACATCATATAGTGGCGAAGTTTTAAGATTCAATATCCTGGAGAGCAACAATAGAGTAATTCATAAAGATCCCTCTGTTATAAACTCCAAAGAGTCTTCAATAGTCATAATGCAGCTGCTAAAGCAAAAAACTTGGTCTCACAGCTTTCACCTTTCGGCAGACTATCTTATCAACAAAAACACAACTTTGAATTTTTATGGAAATTACAACCCATTCTCTCAGGAGCTTGACGGAACGACTACACTGTTGTCGAGTGAAGCAGACAGATATGGCTCCTCAATTATAAAAGATGATACAGATTTAAACCACAGCACAGTTGGGGCAATAAACATCAGACATAAATTTGGAAAAGCGCGTGACAAAGAGATAGAGTTTGATGCCGGGATAAGAGAGCTTGATGCACATAACTCATCAGTTCTAAAGAGTGAAGAGAGTGATGAAGAGCTATTCTATGACTCAAGACCCGGTTACACAAAACTGTCAATAAGAGCCGGATACTCAGGTGTAATATTCAATGGTATAAATATATTTACAGGAGTGGAATTTAATTCCGAATTATTAACCGACAGAGAAATTAAAGGATTCATGTTTAATTCAGAGAGGTATTCTGCCTATGGAAGAGTTCGGTTTACCCTGTTTAACAGCGAAATATATACAGGAGTAAGAGTAGAGAAGGCAAATTGGGAAAGCAGCATGGGAGATCATGAATCTGGAAGCTATCTGCTTCCGGATCTTCTTATTAACCACACATTAACATCATCACAAAGCTTGAAATTTAACCTTGTGAGATCTGTAAAATTTCCGGGATATTTTCAGCTTAATCCTGCTGCAATTATTGATGACCCTTTAAGCATGTCAACGGGAAATCCTAACCTGGAGCCGGAGATAAGAGAGAGTATCTCTCTGGAGCACTCTATAAGAAAAGGTAGCAGCTTTATTGCTTATACCCTTTTCTACAATAAAGCTACTCGCGTAATAAGTAATTACACACAGATTAACAATAAGAGTCAATTTGCAACAAGGTATGAAAACCTGGGAGAGAGCCAACAGTATGGTTTAAGAGCTTCCGGATCGTTTGGTATATGGAAAAAAATATTGGTAAATCCATTCGTTGCTGTGTACAACAGGAGAACTATTCCGCTTAAAGGCACTAATAACATAAACCTAACTCCCCGTAGCCGGATTATCTGTAACACGGGACTCTCTGCACTGGCCTCTCTTAATAAAGGTGTAACTGTCGCCATTCAGCTACACTATTCATCTGCTATTAATGATTTTCAGGGGGATAGTTACAGCGATCTACTCGGTTTTTTGACAGTAGAAAAGGGGTTTAAAAATGGTTTTAAGGCAGGGATTATCTTTGCCCAGCCACTTAAAAAATCATTTATCTTTGATGGTTTTAGAATCAGCTCCCCGGAATTTTCCCAAGATAGAAGATCCTCAATAGAACTATCTCTTATTCCCGCTACGTTCAGACTCAGTTACAGTTTTAAAAAAGGAGATAGCGCATTTAATCAAAAAAAGAGCGAAAGAGAGAGAGTTGAGCGAAAGAGAAAGGGATTTTAACTTTACATATATAACGATTAAAGTCAGCACGAAAAAACCTCTTTACTATCCATTGTATCATAAAAAAAAACATATAAATTTACATGTTTTAGTAAAATTATTCCAGATGAGAGGTAAAGTTTTTAAAGACTCCGATAATATATATCAGGATCAGGCAAAAATCCTTCTTGATTTTTATGAGAAGGCAGCCGAAAAAATTGTTTTTGAAGAGAAACTTATAGAGAAAAAAATCTCTGAGCTAGAAGAGGAAGCGTCTATTATTCAGCGTGATATATCTAAAGCTTCTCTTATGAAATGGGTTCTGTTAATTCTTATTATTCCTTTTTTTATCTATTTATCAAAAGAGAGCTCTCTTAAGAAAAACAAGAGTATAATAACGGGGCAGATTGATGAGTTAAAGAAGAAACACAAAGATATATTCCGGGAGTATAAGGTCAACAAACTCGCAGTTGCTTATGTTCCTGTTGCAAGTCAGATAAAATATGAAGATAAGAGCTTTATTGTAGATTACACCGGCAACACAGCCAATTCCGAATTCAAACTTCAGATATCAAAACATAATCAGACATTAATTGAGAAGATTGATGAACTGGAAAAACTGGTAAAAGAGGCACCGCTGGTTGAGAGCTCCTACAACGTTGAGAGCGTCAACACTCGCGAGTTTTCTGAATCTATGCAGCATATAAATCATCACGACTATTTCGGCTCCCTTGAGAGATCACTTCGTACTATCTCGTTCTGTATGGACGATATTGATACAAGCTATGTATCACTTCCACTTGTAAGCAACAATAGTGAATATCATAAATTTATCCAAGAGTATACCACGCCGGAAACTCCTCCGGGAGCACCTGTTTATGAGATATTCGAGACAGCCGGTTACGACAGTCAGATAGCAAAATTTCAGGAGCTTAATAGAATGAAGGATACACTCTCCAGACATACTTCTAAGTTTGAAGATGTACTTAAGGGGCTGATGATGACCCTTGCCAACTCTGTACAGACAATTTCTGCCCTTAAAATAGAGTCTGCCGATAAAATAGTTCATGAATCTAATAAACTTCTTTTCAAACTATTAAAATCTCCTTATAACCATTACTCCCCAGTTTTGGAACAGGCAGAGATAGAGAGAATTCGTAATGAGAGCTTCAATTATGGTGAGTCTATTCAGGAGTACGTCCCTTTTCAGCTTAAAAGCAGCTCAAAGGTCCGATACAATATTCTTTCTGATACATGGGTAGCAGAGGATGGAACCTCTACAAATATGCCTTTTGGAATACACCAGATTCATGAAGAGATTGTAGCACCAATAGTTCAAAGCCTTATGGAGGAGACCAGAGTAGAGCGACTTAAGATCTATAACCACATTAAGGACCAAAAAATCAGCTATCTCAACAAATGGCATCAGGATACTGAGGATTTCTATGGAAGAAACAGAGGAGAGAGTTCTGACCTTGTTAACTTAATGAGAACAACACTCAGTGAATATATTGCAGCTTATAACACTATGATATCCATGCAAAAAACAGAAGAGACCATGAAGCACTCAAACGGATCTCTCGACTCTGCAATTGTAGAGAATATAGGCAGTAGCGTAGAGGTTCTTGCGGCATTTGAAAAACAGTCTCAGGAGTTTCAAAGTGTGCAGAACGATTTTGAAAACTATATGGAGAAACTTAAGGATGATATTGTTAAAACAGCTGATAGCTTTGAACATATAGACTACTATGAGGCTCTTTTACGTGATGGCAACTCAAAAGATACAGCTGTTGCCGCAAAAGAGATCTATGAAATGGATGAGAGAAGACGCCCTCTTATTGCTGTAAATCCACTTTTTGCCAAGACCTCTCAGTTACCTCCTGAGCCGGGTATTGAGAATTTAACCTTTGAGCTTGTATCCCTCAACCTCCCGGAGATTGCAAGAGATGCTATTAAAGAGCTTGAACAAGAATCACTTAAGGAGATGGTTTAAAATACTCTACAATGTCTACATTCAACTATCATATAGATACCAAGCCACTTGCAGAGGAGATGGGGAACGTTTCAAAGAATGTTACCCTCGCTACCGGGGCGATGGTCTCACTTCAGACAGCGGTTGTTGCAGCAGAAGAGAGGGCCACAGAAGAGGTTTGCGATAAGGTTACACGTGGGTTTTACTCCCTTATCCGTTCCCAAATATCCCAGAAACTGGCAAAATACAAGAGCGATTTTGAATCTAAGAGGATGCTTCTTTCTCATCAGAAGAGAGCACTGGTAAACATTCAGAAGAGAATGGAGAGAGACTATAATATGATCTCTTCCAGATATAATAAGCTTTTCAGCGCTCTTAACATGAATCTTCAGACCAGAATTTTCGAACTCGACAAACCTATTATAGAGTTCTCCTACAAAGATATAGGAAAGATTAGCAATCGCTCCAAATACCTGACAGCCACGATCCCAGTTACTCAGATAGAGTCTGTCTCTCAGAGTCAAAAGATAGTAGCTTCAGGCATCAAGCAACAGGGAATGAATGTAATAAACTCGATAAAGGGGTTCATTTCACAGATGAGTGAACAGGATGCAATAACAAGAGAGATTTTGGTAAATGACTCCATAAACAGAAGCTCAGAGGCATATCTTCCTGTCGTTCTTTGTGAGTATAAAAGCGATGCTTTTGGCAAGTTAAATATAGATATTATCTCTCCGGACTACGCTATTCCGGAGAGTGCACGTACCCTTATCTACGAAAGAATGCACGACGAATTTGTCAATATAGAGAATAACAGAGATCCTCAAAATTGGCATGAGGTTAAAAATGAGTTCAATAAGCTTATATCCAACTCTAAGAAACCACAAAGAGTTAAGGAGATTGCCCTTACACTCTTCTATGCAGATAAACCACAATCAGATAACTCTCTACTGTAATGGGATTTGTTCAGAACTATAAGGAGACAATCAGCAAAACTGTTACCATCAACTATGATGCTTCATCCAAAGGTGGTACAAAAACAGTAAGGGTTGATATTCCTGTGGAGATTAATCTACACTTTGATACAGATCCATTTGACGAGAGCGTCAGGAGTTGTGAGCACGATGTTAATATGCTTACACAGGCTGTTGTAGCTACAGAGGATTCTGAAGTAAAATCCAAAGAGAGAAACTCCTCCAGGGTTGCCGGATCTATAATCAACGGATTCTTTAGTTATATCCGATCGGAAATTAGTCAGCAGGTTACTGAGTTAGTCCAGTCTGCAGAGTCTAAACAGATTGTATTAAAAGAGCTTATGAAGAGATCTGTATCATTGAAAGAGCAGATGGATAAAGATTTTCGCAGAATTTGCGGAAGGTATGTCAAGATATTTCAGGATCTCAATAAAGAGCTCTCATACAGGATATTCGAACTAAATAAATCTGTCTTCACATTTGAATCCGAGACAAATAATCATAAAGTCCGCTCTCTTAACGGAGAACTTATTAACATAATCACAGTCTTCGGATCGGAGTGCAACTCTCTTCTCTCAAAAATATCATCATCTGTAACAAAGAGAAGGGCAAAAGAGACAATAGAAAAATCTAAGGAGTTTATTCTTCAACAAAAGAGGTTCAGTAAATCTGTAATGAACGGGTTGATATCCGAAGATAGATCCGGAGACCTTTTTATACCCGTATGTTATGCAGAGACACAGAATATTAAAGACCATTTTGAGAGAAAGATCTTTGTCTCCGGAGAGCTTATGCAGATTAACAACACTGTACTGTGGAACAATCTTATTGAGAGAATCAGTTCTACCGGATTAGCCTGGGATACAATCTCATATGAGAGTAAAGAGAAGATAAAGAGCTATTTTTATGAGGAGCTCGAGAGGAGATCCAGAGCAACTGATGCTCACTCTGTGAGAGTAAGGGATATGGTCCGCCATATTGCAGATTTTGATTCGATAAAAGAAATGAGGAACAGGTAATATTTAACAAGATGAAAGAATTAAAGGAAATACGCATAGGAGAGGCACATCTTCAACTTAAAGATAATTTGGTAAGAAGCTCTATACTACCGGAGAAAATATCAGAACTCGGACGAAATATCTCTGTTTTGGGTGATTGTGTAATTGAGGGGGCTGCATACGCATATAAACTTGAAATACAGCAAGGAGATGCAAATTTCTTAGGATCTGTCTTTACTCAGCTTGAGTTATTCGTAAATACTGAGGCAAAAGGAGATATAATATTCCATAAGAGCGTTGGCTCTGCCAACTCTGTCGTTTCGAGGGCACTGGAGTGTAAACTCTCTTTCTATTCCGATATTAATGCAAAAAAAGTAACCCTATGCAACACATTTGTTGCCGGTAGTATCTATGCAGATGAGATATATCTGCAAAACTGTGTGGTTATAGGCGGCATCTTTGCCACACAGAGTCTGGAGCTTGTAAACACTATCGCCGGGACATTTAACAGCCCCTCTGTTAAGGCACAAGACCGGATATCCCTTCTTTTACCAAGTGCATTCTCTATTAACCCTATTATGTTAGCCCCGGGAACCCGTTTTTTTAACCTTACTCTTGCCGATTTGGGATCGCTTTACAAGGGTTGTGAAGAGGCGGTTGGCTCAGGAAAAATTGAGATGAACACAGATACCGATGAGGTGAAAACAACCCTTACAAAAGATGGCGAAAATAAGACAATAAGAAGCTACACTGTTGTTGGTAAAGTTCTTGCTGCAGATCTTCTGGATTCCGATAAGTTTCAGAACCACTTTTTAATGACGGCAGCGAGTCTTGGGTCACAACTCCTCAAGAACTACGATTTTGGGGTAAATGATAAGGGAGAGGCTATAGAGGTTACTATGGAGAAGATTAGAGAGTTCTTTTTTGATATTCTTAACGAAAAAATTCATATTAAAGAACTTAGCGGAACCTTCGATCTCTCGGAAATCACCGGAAAATTCAAATAGTGCATAACTATTATATTTAAACCAATATTTCAAAATATGAAGACTCTTTTTTTATCTCTGTTTTTACTCCTGTTTATATCTGCCAAATCGCAGGATAATGTTGCTAAAATAGTTGAGTATAACCTCCCCTCTCCATCTCTTAAAGGGAGTCTCTCAATTGAAGAGACACTTAACTCACGTCGCTCTAGGCGCTCATTCGAAGATGGAGGTGTGTCTGTTGCAGATCTCTCACAGATCCTTTGGGCTGCCTATGGAGTAACACGTCCAATGACCGCTCCTGCTTTGAGAGGAGGCTTGAGAACGGCCCCATCTGCCGGAGCTAGATATCCTCTGGAGATATATGCAGTTGTTGGCAATATCCCCGGGATTGAAGCCGGATTGTATAAGTATGATCCTCAAAATCATAAAATAGTTATGACTATTGCGGGAGATCTCCGCAAAGAGTTAACAGCTGCAGCGCTTAATCAGAAGATGGTGTCGGAAGCTCCTTTTTCTATCTTTTATAGTGCCATATACAGCAGAATAACAGATAGATATGGTGAGAGAGGGCGTGAAAGATATGTTTGCATGGATCTTGGTCACTCTGCACAGAATGTATATCTTCAGTCTGAGTCTTTAAATCTTGGAACATGTGCAATTGGAGCATTTAATGACGAGTTGGTCACAAAAGTTCTGCAATTACCCGATAATGAAGCTCCTTTGTATATAATGCCTGTTGGAAAATATAAGTAACCTATTACCCCGGGTTTTTTAAAATCTCAAAAAACACAATTTCTGTTATCTGGCTTAATAAATTTCACTAGATTTGTGGGATTGTCTCTCTATTTAGATTAAAAGAGAGAGGCAAAACATCTAATTGTAATAATTAACAGACATTAAAATGAGATTTAAAATTTTACTGCTCTCCCTCTTAGCTATTGTCACGCTTCAGCTGAATGGTCAGGACAAAATGCTGGATCTGCTCAAGGATGAGCTAAAGAGCCAAATGAGTACACTTCAAAAGGGTGAGTACCCTCCTTACTACATGAATTACAGAGTAATGGACAATTACACCCGCACAATACGCTCATCAATGGGAGCGACAGTAAATACAGAGGAGGAGAGGCAAACTCTTTTTGTACCCCAAATCAGAATAGGGTCACCGGAGTTTGATAATTTCCATGAATCACAGAATGGCGCACCTACAAACAGATTTGCCGGGCCACCCACAATTCTGCTTCCTCTAGAACTTAAGGGGGGAGAGGAGTCGCTGCGTCAGATATTAAAAGAGGAGGTAAACACCAGATACCGATTTGCAATTACAAGCTTTGAGAGAGCAAATGCAAAGAGAGGAGTATCAGTCGAAAACGAAGATAAATCTCCAGATTTTACTGACGCTCTTGCCGAGAAGTACTTCGAACCTGCTCTTGAAGGCTCAAAAATATCTCTGGATAAAGAGGTTTGGCAAGAGAGACTTAACAGATACAGTGCACTCTTTTGCGATAATCCAGATATCATTAATGCCAATACAACCCTTACTTTCAGAATTTGGAGAAAATACTTTGTATCAACAGAGGGGGCAGAGATTGCGGAGAACAGAACATACGCAATCCTTAGCGTTCGTGCATTAACAATGGCAGATGATGGTATGGAGCTCCCTATGAATAAGAGCTATTTTGCATTCTTCCCTGACGAACTTCCGGATGATCAACAGATTTTAAACGATCTTAAAGAGATATCGGCTAAACTATCTCAACTGAAGGTAGCACCTCTTGTTCAACCATATACCGGTCCTGCGCTACTTTCCGGCTCTGCAAGCGGAGTATTCTTTCATGAGATTTTCGGACATAGAATCGAAGGACAGAAGATGAAAAGCGAAAGAGATGGTCAGACATTTAAGAACATGGTTGGTGAGAGTGTTTTACCTGCTGCTCTTAGTGTTTATTGCGATCCGACTATGAAGAGCTATCACAATAACTCCCTGAATGGTTATTATATTTTTGATGAACAGGGAGTAAGAGGGGAGAGAGTGGATGTTGTTAAAGATGGCATTCTTAAAAACTTCCTTATGACAAGAACCGGTCTTGAGGGGCATCTCAGATCCAACGGCCATGCAAGAGCAGAGTTTGAGTACGATCCCACATCAAGACAATCAAATTTGATTGTTGAGACCAACGATTACAAAACAGATAAAGAGCTAAGAGAATTGCTTATAGCTGAG
>JAUYTB010000186.1 GCA_030695305.1 Bacteroidales bacterium | reverse complement strand
CACTCCTCATGATTCTGAAGTTCTCCTGAGTAGCAAATGTCCCCCCGAATCCCTCCGTGGTTGCACCAAAAGGCACATAATCGAGAAGAGATTGTCCTGTTGTTCTGATTACAGCTATAATATCGGCTCCCTGTCTTGCGGCTGCTTCTGCCTGGACAACATCCTCATATATATTACCAGTAGCAACAATTACATAAAGATATGGTTTAGATCCCTCTCCCAGCTTTTCCAAGTAGTTTTCTCTTCTTTCTCTCCTGTTTACAATTTTTGATATACTATCTGCGATAATGGGTTTAATAGAATCTATTATTCTCTCTTTTGGGGCAACCGGTAATTTAGTAATATCAAGTGATCCTTCTGATACTCTAATTGCAATCTCCTGAGGTGTAAGTGAGGTGTTGACAATTGTATTGCCTATATAAAACAGAACTCCTTCATTAAGAACACCTTTATCTTTAAGCTCATCAACCAGCAGATTTGGCAAAGGAACCTGATTCTCATCTACTCCGTCGATTCCCATTAGTCTGCAAAGAGTTCTTTCAACCGCAACAGTAGTATAACTACCAACAAAATTCTGAACATCAGCGGCAATAGATGATGCCATATCCCGGGCATATCCCACTCTGTTAAAATCCAATCCTAATTTACTTTTTGTCATTATATTTACAATATTTAACTTTTCAATTTTATAAGTTCCTCTTTTGCAATTCTTATCCACTCTTTATCTGCACAAAGAGTTTCAGC
This sequence comes from Bacteroidales bacterium, assembly GCA_030695305.1. Lineage (GTDB taxonomy): Bacteria > Bacteroidota > Bacteroidia > Bacteroidales > UBA932 > Bact-08. The sequence goes on along the minus strand of JAUYTB010000186.1, from coordinate 1,567 downwards.
AACTCTCAGTGCCTCCATTGGAGCATCATCACCACTATATACTAAGAGCTCGTAATTCATACGTCCATTATCAAAACCCTTGACTCTCATTTTTTTGCATAAATTTCCACTTATATTGTAATGAGTTGTTAAAACAGACATAACCCTCTTACCGGTAAGAACTCTTATTAAAGCAGATGTAAGAGCACTCCCCTCAGTTGGATTAGTAGTACTTGCCGGTTCATCTGTTAGAGATAGAACTAGATCGCCTGATGATACTGCATCTAACATTTTGTTAACTCTTTTAACTTCAGCAGCAAACGAGGATAATCCCCGTTTCTGATTCTGTTCATTGCCTGAGAGAAGAAAAACAGATGAAACCGGAACAATCGAAGACTCCGTAGCAGGAATTCCAAATCCAAACTGAAACAGATATTGTGCAAGAGCTATTGTCTTTAGAGTAAGGCTTTTGCCCCCCATATTTGCCCCTGTGATAAGCAGAGGTTCAGAACAACTAAACGATATATCAACTGGCTGATAAACACTCTTTTTCATTGAGAGAATCTCAGCGATTTCCGGATTAAAAAGACCTTTAAAAGAAGTTGTAAGATCGGATATATTTGGAATAGAGAGACTTAAATCTGATAATTGCTCCGATTTTGCAATTAGAATATCAATTTTTGCAAGGTTATATATCGACTCTTCAACAACATCAATCCTTTTTTTGATTTTGCGGGTAAGCTCATCCCGGATATCATCTTCTAATTCGGATAACTTTGACAGATTATCTCCTGTGTAAGAATCCTGATCTTTTAGAGCTCTTCTTAAATCTTTAAGCTCCTTTGAATATTCGTCATATACATAGAAAGAGCCGATTCTGCTTCCCTGAGGGTCAAGGAGGTCAGCTATATCCTCAAGACAATGAAGCTTTACGGTATTAATTAAGCGTTCGCCTAGAAGTAATCTTATATCATTATTAACTAAACATAATAATTTTATTTCAAACAGCTCAATATCTCCTGCAGTTGATCCACCCTTAATTCTTAGTAATGAGTTACGTATATCCTTTAAAAGAGAGAGTTTTAATCTTATTTTATCTTTTATACTGTAGAGAGTACCACCTTCATTAAAAAGGGAACAAAACTCTTCAAGATCTTTATAATTTTGGCTTATTTCACTAATAGATAAGGATATTCTACTATCCATCAGTACTGAAACCGAAAGTGGAGAGCTGAGATTCAGCTTTGAAAAGATAAAGCGAATCCCGCAAGGGGAGTCTAATATATTTTTAAACCTGATACTCATCTCTTAATATATCATATACAGGTAAATTTAGTCTCTGTGATAGTGTGTCACATAACTCGATTGAATCAAATTTAAATCCATTTGGAGAGATAGGATTTGCACATACCGCAATTAATTTACTCTTTTGTAATACAGTTAATAAGCCACCCTTTTTTAAATAATTTCTATAAGTAAGAGGGTGTATAAAAAATCTTGTGAAGTCTTTTACAATTATGCTCTTTCCATTTAATTTTTTATCAGATGAAATCATTTTTAAAAATCTGTCTGTCAATGCACCTGCTAT
>JAUYTB010000184.1 GCA_030695305.1 Bacteroidales bacterium | reverse complement strand
ATTTGAGCAGGCCCGCAACGTAGCACAGAAGCAAATAGGTAAGAATTTTCCTTAGCTGACAATGCAAGAATCATGTCCACATTTGCATGCAAGGTCCACAACCCTTGCCAAGGTGTCATCCAAGCAGGTTTTGCAGGGCTTGTTTTTTTAATACGGTTATTTTATTTCGCTCTGTAGCAATTAATCCATCCTGTGCCAGTTCGGAGAGTGTCCGGGCGAGTGCCGGTCTTGTCACTCCAAAGAACTTGGCAAGTTCTGTCTGGTTCTTATCCATCTGGAAAGTATTAACGGATGGGCTTACAGTGTGACAGATGTTGAGTTGTTCCAGCAGATAGTGTGCAAGTTTCGCTTTTATTGTTTTAATTGTAACTACCTGAAGTTTATTAGAGAGAAATTGTGTTTTATTTGAGTTGTACATAATATATCTCTCGAGAAATCCGGCATCCTTTTGGAATAGCTTGATAACCTCTTCCTTAGGTATAGTAAGGACTACAGACTCCTCTGTTGCTGTTACATCTACCGGAAACCTGTTATCCTCGGCAAAGAGAAACGCCGAGGCAAGAGGTCTTACAGCCTCAATATTCTCTATGGTTAACAGACCTCCGGTATCTGTAACCATCTCTGTTTTTACTGCCCCTTTAATAAGAATATATAGATGTTTGCATATATCTCCCTGTCTGGCTATAACCTCTCCCCGAGTGTATCCGGAGATCTTGTACTTCATGCTACGGTACAGCTCCTCCATGTTCTCTTTTGAGATTGCGCTGCATATTGGACACTTTGAGAAGTCGGGATGTGTAATTGACCTCTCTTTTTCCATGGTACATTTCATATCTTTATGCTTGGTTCAATATTTTATTTCTCCACTAATTTATAGATTTATCACAAGTGTAACAAATGTTACACTGTTTTAGTTTATGCGCATGTACTTTTGTACTACAAGAGATCAAATATTAACCAATTAATTATTATAAAGATGAGTAATATGTTTTGTTACCAGTGTCAGGAGACAGCTAAAAATTCCGGCTGTACAATTAAAGGAGTCTGCGGTAAAAGCGCAGATGTTGCAAACCTTCAGGATCTGTTAGTCTATCTGTGCAAGGGGATCTCTCACTTCTCTGTTCGTCTAAGAGAGATGGGAGTAGAGAGTGCCGAGGTCAATAAATTTGTAACTGACTCTCTCTTTATGACTATCACAAATGCTAACTTCGACAGAGAGAGATTCGTAACAAGAGTGAACCAGGCGATAGATTTGAGAGACTCTGTAAGAGATCTCTTTATCTCTAAAGGCGGTAAGATAGATGAGATTACATTTGAAGGTGCTTACTGGAGCTCACGTGATGTCTCGGTAATGGAGCAGAAGGCCACCGAGGTGGGTGTTCTATCTACAGAAAATGAGGATGTACGCTCTTTACGTGAACTTACAATATACGGCCTTAAAGGTGTGGCTGCGTACGCCGAGCACGCTTTTAATCTGGGACATGAGCAGGCAGATATCTATTCGTTTATGCAAAAGGCGCTGGTTGATACCACAGATGACTCACTATCTGCAGATCAGCTTACAGCCCTTGTTCTTGAGACAGGTGCACACGGCGTTAAAGTGATGGCACTTCTGGACAAAGCCAACACATCTGCATACGGAAATCCGGAGATTACAAAAGTTAACTTAGGTGTTAGGAATAATCCTGCTATCCTCATCTCCGGCCACGATCTTAAAGATATGGAGGAGCTGCTTAAGCAGACCGAGGGAACCGGTGTGGATGTATATACACACTCCGAGATGCTTCCTGCCAACTACTATCCTGCCTTTAAAAAGTATAGCCAATTTGTAGGTAACTACGGAAGCTCATGGTGGAGACAGACTCAGGACTTTGAGACCTTCAATGGCCCTGTTCTCTTTACAACTAACTGTATCGTTCCGCCAAAAAGCACAGCTACATATTCAGACAGAATATACACTACCGGAGCATCGGGGTTCCCGGGATTTATCCATATTAAGGACCGCAAAGATGGCAAAACCAAAGACTTCTCAGCAATAATAGAGCATGCCAGGAGATGTGCCTCTCCAACAGAGATAGAGACAGGAGAGATAATCGGAGGATTTGCTCATGCTCAGGTTTTTGCGCTTGCAGATAAGATTGTTGATGCTGTAAAGAGCGGTGCAATCCGCAAGTTCTTTGTAATGGCCGGATGTGACGGAAGGATGAAGGATAGAAACTACTATACCGAGTTTGCAGAGGCTTTGCCAAAGGATACAGTTATTCTAACAGCCGGTTGTGCCAAGTATCGTTATAACAAACTTCCTTTGGGAGATATAGGTGGAATTCCAAGAGTTTTGGACGCAGGTCAGTGTAATGATTCATACTCACTTGCTGTTATTGCACTCAAACTTAAAGAGATCTTTAATGCAAACGATATCAACGAACTGCCTATTGCCTACAATATTGCATGGTATGAGCAGAAGGCGGTGATTGTACTTCTAGCACTTCTCTCTCTTGGAGTTAAGAATATCCACCTAGGCCCTACACTCCCTGCATTCCTCTCTCCAAATGTTGCAGAGGTGTTGGTTAAGAACTTTGGAATCGCCGGAATCAAGAGCGTGGACGAAGATATGAAGCTATTTTTAGGATAATTGACATCTCGTCAATTGGTATCAAGAGGCTGTCTGGAGAGTAGACAGCCTCTGTTTTTTTTATACTTTCTCCTCAGCATAAAAATTACTTTTTGGAGACCCTCATTATTTGTTAACTTTGCAAGTGAATTTGGGATCAGATTCCGCTTATTGACAGGGGTATGAACTCATTTTTAAAATTAGATATGGTTTTATAATGGAAAAATCACCCGGGAAAGATTACAACAGAGAGATGCATACAGCAGAGCATATACTTAATCAGACAATGATAAGAATGTTTGGCTCGGATAGGTCTGTTAGCAATCATATTGAGAAAAAGAAGTCTAAGTGTGATTATAAATTTACCCGACCACTTACAGATTTAGAGATTTTAAAGCTTGAGGATGAGGTGAATAGAGTAATCTCTTTGAATCTTGATGTAAGGGAGAGTTTAATACCCATAAATGAGGCATCAGAAAAGTTTAATATATCAAAACTCCCTCCGGATGCAGGAGAAAGTATAAGGATAATCTCTGTAGGCGATTACGATTTTTGTCCCTGTATAGGAGATCACGTGACAAATACATCAGAAATAGGTTCAATATCAATTATATCAACAGATTACAATCCGGATTCAAGGATTTTAAGAATAAGATATAAAAGGAGATAATATAATTTAATTAAATAAGTATTGATGAAAAAGTTTTTTGGAAGTTGGTTATGCGGGCTTGTGGTTCTGGGTTCGGTTGGTTTATTTACAAGTAGTTGCGGAGGTACGGTTAAGGATATTGATGGAAATGTCTATAAAACCGTTAAGATTGGAAATCAGCGGTGGATGGCTGAAAATTTAAGAGTTACAAA
>JAUYTB010000167.1 GCA_030695305.1 Bacteroidales bacterium | reverse complement strand
TACTCGGTGTATCTATCCCCACAGCTTTTATCTCTCTCTCATTAACCAGCCATTGGGCACCACCAAAGGCAAGACCTGGGAAGTGCAGCTCGTCAACTCCAAGATCTCCCGGGTTAACTGTCCCGGTATATTTGAGCTGGTCTCCCCAATATTTCCCGAATCCTGTTCTGAGCAGAACTATTGACCCCACGGGGATAGTTCCGTTGATCCTCTCCCAAGCTATAAAATCATCTTTAGTTATAAGGTAGTCTCTGTTTAGTGTGCACTTATCTGCAACATCTACAACAATTACTGATCCGGTAAACTCCTCAGGAGGGATCTGCTCTACCGAACGCCCCCCTTGGGCAAAGTGTAGAGGTGCATCGAAGTGTGTGCCTCCATGCTCTTCTGCAGAGTATTTAAATGAAGAGTAGAAGTAGCCCTTATCATTAATACCGTAGAAGACAGTATCGTGTTTAAAGTGAACATTGGTGGGCCAATAGACGGTGCTCTCCTCAAAATCCCAGGTGAGATCAATCCATTTTCCGTTCGATAAAAGGTTTGCTATATCTCTCTTTTGCGAAATACATGAAGAGAGGACGACAAATGCCAAAGGGATAATAAACTTTTTCATAAGTGATGAGTTTAAGTGGCTGATTAGTTTCTCAAATATAACAAATGGTTTACAACCCTTGGCAAGGTTACTGCTATTTTGGCGGAGTTCCTGCTACTTGTTGAGTGGTATGTGCAGAGAAGTACCCAAGTGCATAATCACCGGAGATGTTTGTTGTGGGGTTAGATGGTGTTACTCCCCCGGGTCGGCCTGATGAAAGTTGGGAGAGTGCAAAGAGGTAGTTATAGATGTTTTTATCTATACAGTGCATCTCTACTGTTACTGTATCTCCGGACTTTATCTCGGTATCTCTTCCAAAGAGTGGACGACCATTGACCAGTCCGTTGTTTAAGTTGTCGTTGAAGACTGAATATGAGTTATCCTTTTTGCCGTTTACAAACAGATAGAATCTGTAATAATTACCGGGCTCTTCGGGATCTGTATAGATAGGCACTGTGTAGTACAGATCCTTTTGGGAGCTGAATATTAAAGGATTAAATATTAGGCTATCCAGATTAACCCTCTTTGGCATTGTTGAGGTGGAGTGGTAGTTTCTCCCTTCTGTTGATACAGTTAAAAAATAGGTGCTCTTCGGAGCTCCTTCTATCTTTTTGGTTATGTAAACTCCCGGACTGGTTTCTGTCAGAGTATCAGAAACACCTTTGTCGTCGGAGATAATTACCAAGGCATTTGAAACAGCGGGGAAGTTGTTTTGACTGCTAAAATTAACGGTACGGGAGATTCTGATATAATATGGACCGGGAGCATCTGTTATATTTCCCTCAATAACAATTTGAGGTTCTACCGTTCCAAGATCTATCGAGATCTCCTTTTCGCATGACATTAATAATGTTGCAACTACAAAAAATAATATTAGACTCTTTATGTTATTAACGGTATTCATAACGCTCAAAACTTAAAATTATAGGTAAAGCTGGGGATCCATCGGAATAGAGATGTCTGAACAGCGATTGTCCTTGAGGGGTCATTCTGATCCTCTTCAAAAGTTATTACATATGCGTTTTCTCGTCCGTAGGCATTATAAAGACTAAAGTTCCATGACGATTCATATCTCCCTTTATGCTGTTTAGTATATGTTGCTCCTAAATCGAGTCTGTGATATGAGGGCATTCTGTATCCGTTTCTCTCGGTATAATAGAAGACAACACTATTATCTACTCTGTATTTCCCGCTTGGAAATGTTACTGCATTACCGGTATAATATACAAACAATCCTGTTAAGTACCAGCTCTTTGTAAGCTGATACATAGCTACCATAGTCAGGTCATGTGTTCTATCTTGCTTTGCCGGATACCAGTTGTTCCTATTAATACCATCTATCTTCCTCTCAGTTTTTGAGAGAGTATAACCAAGCCAGCCCGTAAGAACTCCAGTAGTTTTTTTAATCAGAAACTCAACTCCATATGCCCGGCCTTCTCCATAAAGCAACTCGCTCTCTATATCAGGAACAGAGCCAATATCTGCTCCGTTTTTAAAATCTATCTGATTATTAAGCTTTTTATAATAGGACTCTATGCTAAACTGATATTTGTCCTCAAGAAAATTTCTGAAGTATCCTATACTGTATTGATCACTGGTTTCCGGTTTTATATTATAGCTGTTGCCTATCCATTGATCGGTAGGAGAGGTGCTGATTGAGTTACTTAAAAGATGCAGATTCTGTGTATTTCTTGCAAAACCAACTTTTATGCTGCTACTCCTGTCTGTCATAAAACTAAACTGCAACCGAGGTTCAAGATTTATATAGCTCTTACCAAATTTTCCGGAAGGTATTGATATGCTGTTTATTAGCTCTCCGTCGCTGTAAATATTATAGGTATCTCCACCTAAAATTGTGTAAGAGGATAATCTCATTCCATAGTCAAGTATCAGAATATCTGATACTTTCATGGTATTGTTCGCAAAAAAAGCGCTCTCCAATGAGAGTCTGCTCCTCTTTTCGTTTACACTTATCCCATCTCCCTCAAAGCGACTTGGAGAGATATTGTGATATATTGCACTCAATCCAAAACGTATAGAATTCTTGGAGTTGGGGAAATATTGAAACTCCTCTTTAATACTCCAGTCAATAATCTCCGAATTAATATTGAACTTGCTATTGCCTCCTCCAATGGAGATTTGGTAGTTATAGTCACTATAGATCAATGAGGTGTTGGAAAAAAGTTTTGGTCCTAAAATGCTGTTCCATCTTACAGTACCTGTCTTATTACCCCAGTCAATTCCAAAGTCATCCCCGAGTCCCAGAACATCTCTTCCAAAGTAACCCGAAGCAAAAACTCTGTTTCTGTCATCTATCTTAAAATTTACTTTTGCGTTTAAATCGTAGAAATAGAGCTTATTATCTTTGTATTTTTGGGTAAGTTTTAGAAATAGATCTGCATAGGTTCTCCTTCCGGAAACAATAAATGATGACTTATCCTCAACGATAGGTCCCTCAAGACTCAGCCGACTGCTAATAAGACCTATCCCTCCGGTTGCCGTATATTTATGACTGTTTCCCTCCTTCATCTTTATATCAAGAACCGACGAGAGCCGCCCACCATATTGAGCCGGCGGATTTCCTTTTATAATTGTTGCATCTTTTAGTGCATCGCTGTTAAAAGTGCTAAAAAAGCCAAGCAGATGAGAGGCATTGTAAACCG
>JAUYTB010000164.1 GCA_030695305.1 Bacteroidales bacterium | reverse complement strand
GTATGATAGATATGGCTCTGAGACTACACAAAAAAGGGTTTATTCATAAACCTATGCACTTCGATTTTGTGATGGGTGTCAATGGTGGGATAACCGGAGAGCTGAGAGATTTCATCTTTTTAAGAGGCAGTATTCCTGACGATGCAACATATACTGTTGCCGGAATTGGCAGATTTGAATTTACTCTTGCAACTGCTGCCATAATTGATGGGGGTCATGTAAGGGTAGGATTTGAAGATAATGTATTCATTTCTAAAGGTGTTCCTGCTAAATCTAACGGCGAACTTGTAGAAAAAGTGGTGAGAATTGCAAAGGAGTTTGGGAGAGAGATCGCAAAACCGGATGAGGCAAGAAAAATCTTAGGACTTAAACCCAGACAATAATCTACAAATAAACTAACCAACTAACTTAATATTAATTTAATAACTGTTCAAAAAATGAAAAAGGGTAATAAATATGGAATTCACCGGGTGATTGAGCCCATAGGAGTTCTTCCTCAACCGGCAAACAAAATTGACAACAACATGGATGAAATCTATGACAATGAAATACTCATAGATGTTCAGACTCTCAATATTGACTCTGCCAGTTTTACTCAGATTGAGGAGCAGGCGGGTGGCGATAAAGAGAAAATAGCAGCTATAATGCTTGATATTGTTGCCAAGCAGGGAAAACACAGAAATCCCGTTACTGGATCCGGTGGTATGCTTCTTGGTACAGTAGAAAAAATTGGCGATGCCCTTGCAGGAAAAATTGATCTTAAGGTTGGTGATAAAATAGCAACTTTGGTATCTCTTTCACTCACTCCATTAAGAATTGACAAAATTAAAGATATACGTCCGGATATTGACCAGGTGGATATTGATGGAAAGGCTATCTTATTCGAAAGTGGAATCTATGCAAAGATACCAAGTGATATGCCCGAAACACTTGCTCTCTCTGCGCTTGATGTAGCTGGAGCTCCTGCACAGACAGCCAAGCTTGTTAAGCCGGGTGATACTGTTCTTATAATTGGAGCAGGAGGCAAGTCAGGAATGCTTTGTTGCTATGAAGCAAAAAAGCGTGCAGGCGTAACAGGAAAGGTGATCGGCCTTTGCCATAGTGAGAGAAGTACAAAGAGGTTACAAGATCTTGATTTGTGCGATTATGTATTCGCTGCAGATGCAACTCAGCCTGTTCCGATTCTTGAGAAACTGGAAGAGCTTACAAACGGAGAGATGTGTGATGTTATTATAAATAATGTAAATATAACTGATACAGAGATGATAAGTATTCTTGCAGCCAAAGACAACGGAATAGTTTACTTCTTCTCAATGGCTACAAGCTTTACTAAGGCCGCTCTCGGAGCAGAAGGTGTAGGTAAAGATGTCAATATGATTGTAGGTAACGGTTATACCAAGGGTCACGCAGAGATCACATTACAAATCCTTAGAGAGTCAGATAAATTAAGAAAGGTGTTTACAGAACTTTATGCATAATATGAAAAAAGGGTGCAGATACGGTACTCACAGAGTAATATCGCCGGAAGGGACACTACCTCAGCCGGCAATAAAACTTGATAATACTATGGAGATTTACGATAATGAGGTGCTCATCCAGGTGAGCACCCTTAACGTAGACTCCGCCTCCTATACTCAGATTAAACAGGCATGCAACTCAGATGCTGCCTTAATGGAGAAGATGATTATCTCAATAGTCGAGGAGAGAGGTAAGTTGCAAAACCCTGTTACCGGATCCGGAGGGATGTTAATAGGAACAGTGAAGGCAATTGGGGATAATTTTCCAAAGAACAGACTTAAAGTAGGAGATAAGATAGCCACACTTATATCTCTTTCTCTTACTCCTTTAAAGCTTAATAAGATTCTTAAACTTTCACCATATTCAGATCAGGTTGACGTTGATGCAGAGGCTATTCTTTTTGAGAGTGGTCTCTTTGCTGTTTTGCCCGATGATATTCCGGACAAACTTGCGCTTGCCGCTTTGGATGTTGCCGGAGCCCCGGCTCAAGTTGACAGACTTGTAACTGAGGGAGATATTGTTTGCATAATTGGAGGTGGAGGTAAATCCGGAATTCTTTGCTGTTATCAGGCAATGCTTAATGCGGGCCCCTCCGGAAAGGTAATTGTTGTAGAATTTTCAGAAGAGAATGCCAAGAGGATCAAAAATCTGAATCTTGCAACCGATATTATTGTTGCAGATGCAACAAACGTTATGGATGTTTACAATAAAGTTATGGCAGTAACAGGTGGACGCGGATGCGATGTTACTGTAAATAATGTAAATGTACCTTCTACAGAGATGACCTCCATACTTATTACAAAAGGGCAGGGGTATGTCTACTTCTTCTCAATGGCAACAAGCTTTACAAAGGCAGCACTTGGGGCAGAGGGTGTCGGAAAGGATATAAATCTCATTGTGGGGAATGGTTATGCAAAAGGACATGCAAATTTAACCCTCAATATAATCAGAGAGTCAAAAGAGATTAGAGAGCTGTTTGAAATATTATATGTTTAAAATCATGACACATAACAGACGCGAAATTTTATTCCCAAATGTGACTGACCAACAGTGGAATGACTGGAAGTGGCAGGTGAAAAACAGAGTTGAGACTTTGGATCAGCTTAAGATGTATCTGCCGTTAACGTCGCAGGAGGAGGAGGGTGTGCAGGAGTCCCTAAAAACACTTAGGATGGCCATAACCCCATATTATCTTTCTCTTATAAATCCGGAAGATCCGGATTGCCCGATCAGAAAACAGGCAATCCCAACCGGTTCAGAGACACATCTCTCTGCAGCAGATCTGCTTGATCCTCTTCATGAAGATGAAGACTCTCCTGTTCCGGGCCTAACACACAGATATCCCGACAGGGTACTTCTTTTGATAACAGATATGTGCTCTATGTATTGCAGACATTGCACAAGAAGGAGATTTGCAGGACAGAAAGATGATGAGAGTCCGGGGGATAACATTCAAAAAGCTATAGACTATATTGCCAGGACACCTCAGGTAAGAGATGTTCTACTATCTGGCGGAGATGCTTTAATGGTCTCTGATGCCAAGCTTGAGTCTATAATTAAGAGATTAAGGGATATTCCCCATGTTGAGATTATAAGAATTGGATCAAGAGTGCCTGTAGTTTGTCCTCAAAGAGTTACAGATAAATTGGCTGAGATGCTTAAACAGTATCATCCTATTTGGCTTAACACCCATTTTAACCACCCATCCGAAATCACTCCGGAATCAATTGCTGCTTGTGAAAAATTGGCAAATGCAGGA
>JAUYTB010000162.1 GCA_030695305.1 Bacteroidales bacterium | reverse complement strand
AACCCAGAATGTTGCAAGCATACTGAGAGCGGCAATAAGTGCATCTGCCAAAGGTGCTGGGTCATTACTGTAAAAAGCAAGCAGATACCACAATAATAGAAAACCTAAAAATGCAATTCCCGATGATATGAGTGCTACCTTTAGAGGCATTGAGACTACCTCCGGATCACTGCTCCCCTCATCCCCTTCCCGGCTTCTCCATACATACCAACCGTAAATACTTGCTGCCGCAAAATAGAGCTGTACTCCTGCTGCCGCATAAAGAGAGGAGTTGAAAAAGACAACGATATAGACCAATGCAGAGATACCCCCAACAATCCACATAGATTTTTTCTGTTTTATCTCAAGAATCACAAAAAGAGTGCCTGTAATAGCTCCGAATATCTCTGTATAGTCCATATATTCTGTTATTTAAAAACGAAATGAGATTTTTCCCGTAAAATTGATCTCTGCCTGAGGGTATAACCCCTCAGTACGGTAGCTCTCTCCGGAAAGGAACTCTGCACTATAGATCCATCCGTTTGATACAAACTTATTATTCAATAGGTTATCCACAAATAGCTGGAGATCTATAAATCTCCCGCTCTTGATTTCGTAACTTTTAGAGGCACTGATTGCCATAATAAAGTACGAAGGGATAGAGCTCTCTTCTCTGGTTGTATTGTCCAGATACTGCTTTCCAACATATCTTCCGTTGAGGGTCAGTGTGGTGGTTTTGCAAGGATAGAGCGAAACCATAGCCATAGAGGTAACCGAGGGTGAGAGTGCAATCTTACTATTCTCAAATCTAACAGCACGCTGCGAAACAAGCTGCCATCCGGCGTCAAACTGATCTATATATTGTGTGTACTCCTCTATTCTATTTGTACTGAGTGAAAGATTTGCATCAATACCTACGTAGGGGGATGGCCTCAAAGCGGCAGAGAGCTCTATACCTCTGCGGTAAGATTTATCTACATTCTCTTTTATAACATAACCTGTTTCACTTAACTTACCTGTAGGGATAAGCTGATCTTTATACTCCATCAGATATATATTGGCAGTAAAATGGAGTTTCTCCCTATTGAGGCGATAGCCGATTTCGTAATCCAAAACCCTCTCCGGCTTAATCTCCTTATGTGAGAGAGCCTTTATTGACTCCTTAATATCCGATCTGCCCGGCTCTTTTCTACCAACAGATAGTGAAGCGTAGAGCTGGTTTTCGCTGTTAATATTTAGAGTTAGTCCCCCTTTAGGATTAAAAAAATTGTAAATCCCGCTCCACCCAAGAGAGGCAAAATCTTTATCCTCACCACTTAAAGTATACTTCACTCTTCTGTACTGCAAATCTACAAATGCAATAAGGGAAGAGTTAAGACTCTTCTCTGTCTTAACGAACGCAGAAAGATCTCCCTTCTTACCTCTGTTTAGATACCATCTGTAGTTATCTGGTATCATCTCATTGTACATACTCCAGATAATATTTCCAAAGTGGTCTCCATCGTAGAAGGAGTATGAGATTCCGGCCACCGAAGTTAGTCCCGTTTTATTATAGGAGAGATTACTGGTAAATGCCGTATAGTTGTTATCCAGATACTGTCTCTGTATCACATCGGATCTTGAGTAGCTCTTACCGTCTATAACCTGATTACTAAGTGCATATGAAGAAAATCTTCTGTTTGGCTTGTAATTTTCATAAAATCCGTCTCCTTTTGTAAAATGAATTGTTGAGCCGGAGATAAGATTCTTGGAGAAACGGTGGGTAAAGTGACCCTGGATATGGTGTTGAGTATAGTTATCTGTCTCATTATGGTAATAGTGAGGATTACCTGCTATATCATAATAGAGCCCTGCCGGGTTGAATCTTCTGTCGGTTTTCATCTGCTCTAAAGAGATTCCCTCCCATGTGATGCCCGACTTCTGATCTCCCATTATGTAATTGATTTTGAACGAGCTCTCTCCTTTGTACCACCCTAAAGAGGTAAAGAGAGAGTTAAGATTACTCTTGGCATTTCTGATATAACCATCTCCGGTATTGTGTGAAAAACGGATATCAAATGATAGCCCCTTTTTTGTAAGACCACTTCCGGCACCTATTGTTGTAAGAAATGTGTTATAACTCCCAAATCCAAACTCGGCACTGCCATAGGGTTCGGGCGAGGCAAAAAGGGTCCTCATATTTATACTTGCACCAAAGGCACCGGAGCCATTTACAGAGGTGCCTACACCCCTCTGCACTTGAATATCCTGTAGAAGAGAGGTTAGAGATGGAATATTTACCCAGAAAACCTGTTGTGACTCCCCATCATTCAGGGCAATCCCATTAAGGGTAACATTTATCCTGGACCCCTCACTGCCCCTTATTCTGAGTGATGAGTAGCCAAGTCCGTTGCCTCCCTCAGTAGATGAGACTACAGATGGCATAAGGGAGAGAACCATAGGCACTGAGTGAACAGGAGATTGTCTCCTTAGCGTTGAGATATCGATAGCAGAGTGGCTTACAGGAGTGTTCTTTCCTGCCCGGTATGCCTCAACCACTACGCTGTCGAGCTTTGTTTCCGTTTTTTGTTCAATTTGCCCTAAATTTTGGGCCAGGGATAAAAATGGTAATAAAAATACCCCGCAAAATAATGTTAATTTTCTCATAATTAATTATTTTATTGCAGGGGGGTACGTGAAAAGAGATTCGCTTTCCCTTCGCAGGCATTATCCTGATCAGGTGAAAAGGGTATGATCTCAGCCCATAGGGCACCCCCAAGCATTATGTTAATGCGATGCAAATATATAAAAAACTTATAATAAGTCTGCTTTTTATTACCTTTGCCGCAGGCGGGTCGCTCTGTCGCTCTTGCGAAAGCAGGGGAGGAAAGTCCGGACAGGATAGAGCAAGACTCTGTGGAAATCACAGCTGGGGGTAACTTTAGGCAAATCGTAACAGAAAACAACCGCCTCTTTATGAGGTAAGGGTGAAAACGCGGGGTAAGAGCCCACGACTCATAATGGCGACATTATGTGGGTACGAACAGTCTCCTGCAAGGCCACATATACCGGTGATTGAGGGCTGCTCGCCCGATGCCGGGGGGTAGGCTGCAACAGATAGATGACAGGGACTCTTTACGGAGTACAGAATCCGGCTTACAGACCCGCCTTTTTTTTAAATAAAAATATATCAGAAGAGTTTTGGATGATCTTCGTCGAACTGCTTGAGGATTGTAGATATAATTGCCTCTCTGCAGAAACTTGTCTTTGATTTTACATTATATTTTTTGCAATATACCTCCAGAGCTTCAATCTCCTTATCATTAAAGAGAATTGTTTTTCTGTGTTTTCTTATGCGTGCCTCCCTGTTTTGCCTGATTATCTCAGGATCAGCCGCTTTTAACCTACCTTTTTTCAAGTTTTTCAATCAAGCTCTGTTTATAACTCATTACACCCCGCAGGGGATAACTCTTTATAGATCGGTTGACCCACTCTAAAGCCAGCTCTGGTCTGTCTGTCAATTCACAGGCAACAGCCAAATTAAATGCTGCTACTGCCGCCTTCTGGATATCGGGGTGTGTTGAATACTCAAGCCATATATCCATGGCCTCTCTCCACTTAAACTCATTTGCGAAGTCAACTGCCCTTCTCCAGCTTGAAGTTTCGTAGTAATAGAGATACTTCTCCTTTGGTCTCCATGAGGGAAAGAGAAGATCTGCTACATCACTTCCCAATGTAGTAGAGACATTAGTCATGGATTGTATTGCCCTAACTCTCATTGCACTCTCCGCAACATCAACTCTTGATAGAATCTCCCAGTAGACTGTGTCTGTCTGATCAATTCTGACTAATCTGTCGGCAGAGATACCGTCATATACATTTAATACGCTTCTTATTGGTGCATAAAGATAGTTGGATTGAAACTCTCTTGTTAAATTACTTTTATTACCGTTTAAAACCTGCGGCTTAGCAACATGAAGTGTATCCAGCAGAACCACAATATCAGAATTAGATTGGAAAGCCAAATTCTGAATATACTCCATATCGTAGGATCGATCAGTAACTGGAAAGTGGTTAAAGACATAAACCGCACCCTGGTCAAGAGCAAGATTCTTCTCAACAACACTTGCTATACTGTTGGCCATATTTGACATCTGTGTTGAGTCATTTCTAAAGAGAAATGGTTCTGCAGAGAGATCATCATAAACAGAGACAAATACAGAGATTGTCTTCTCTTCAAAATTTACAGGATATCTTGCCGGGATTCGCTCATCAATATTGAAAAACGAAACAACCGGGCCGCAAGATGATAAAAATGCAACCAAAAAGAGAAAAAACAACCCTTTGAAAGGATATAAATTCTTCATATCTTATAAGTTTTCCCAAAATTTCTTCATAACAACCTCCAGTGTATCTGAGGTTGCTGTCACTAACTTCTCGCCTCCTAATTCATCAGTTTTTACCCTGACCTCCATTCTGTATGGTTTATCCATGGTAAACACTGTGCCTTTATCTATGTTTCTCAACGCCCTCTCAACTGCTATCCTGATCTCTTCATACACCACATCGGGAGATTTGCTCATGGCACATGTCCTTCCGTAAGAATACTTGGTAACAACAGTATCTATATTGCCAAAATTCTCTACTGCCTCTCTGCAAGCGGCATCGTCACCGGCAAGAAAGACCACAGGAACTCCAAACTGCCCGGCGTATAGAGAGTTGTATGCTGCCTCAAACAGAGGCACTCCGTTTATACGAAAATCGAGAACCTTAAGAGACATTGTATGTGATAGGGTTCCATTCTCCACTCCGGCTCTGGCATGTGCTCCGATAAAGAGCAGCGCATCATAGGTTGAGTCAATTCCTAGAACCATTGTATGCGGAGTTCCCGGTAATCTTCCCCTTGTGAGCTTTGCACGTCTGTCCAGAATAACCGGATCTACATTGATGTTACCGGCATGCCCATCTCTTACAACTATCTCTGTTGCACCTGCAGCAACAGCCCCCTCTACAGCCGCATTAATCTCCTTTGTTAAAATTATTGAGTTCCTCTCAAAGTGGGGGTGATTGGGATAAATCTCATCGAAATTCACTACTCCGGTTACACCCTCAAAATCTACCTGTATCATAACTTTGAGCCCCTTTTTAGCGATATTGGGGGCACTTTCTGATAGTTTGCATGAACTTATCAGAATTACGGCAACAATTACCGGCAGGAACTTTTTCATAGCAACAAAGTATTTATGGTTATATTTTACATCTTCATACCTCCGCAAACCGATATTACCTGTCCGGTAACATATGATGAGAGGTCACTGGCAAGAAAGAGACATACATTTGCAACATCTGCGGCCTCTCCCCCCCTTCTTAAAGGGATCTGCTCTGCCCACTGTTTTCTTACCTCTTCCGGAAGTTTTTCCGTCATATCCGTTAGTATAAAACCCGGTGCCACTGCATTAGATCTTACACCTCTCGAACCCAACTCCTGTGCTATCGATTTTGTAAGTCCAATCATACCTGCTTTAGATGCAGAGTAGTTAGACTGACCGGCATTACCTCCTACACCAACAACTGAGCTCATATTGATGATTGAGCCCCCCTTTTGTCTCATCATAACGGGAGTTACTGCATGTACGTAGTTGAAGGAGCTCTTAAGATTGATATTTATAACCATATCCCACTGCTGTTCCGACATTCTCATCATAAGCCCGTCTTTGGTTATACCGGCATTATTTACAAGAATATCGAGTTTACCAAACTCTTTAACAACATCCTCTACAACTTTGTGTGCATCTTCGAATGAAGCAGCGTTTGAAGCTATTGCAGCAACTCGAACGCCATAAGCTTCCAACTCTCTTTTTGTACTCTCTGCATTTTCATCAATCACCAGGTCAGTAAATACTATATCGGCACCCTCAGATGCAAACTTAACCGCAATTGCTTTTCCTATTCCCCTGGCAGCACCTGTTATAAGAGCAACCTTTCCCTCAAGTAATTTCATAATTTTAAGTTTTTCAAAATTTTAAACAATAAATTTTGCAATGAGATCATAATCATCTGCATTGTCTATATGTACATCAACAAATGTACCAATAATTTTGTTAGGATCGAAACCTTGCGGCAAACTATCCGACCCTATTAGTATCTCTCCGTCAACCTCAGGACTCTCAGACATACTTCTGGCAATAAATATGCCATCTTTAAAGGAATCTACAAGAACTCTCTCATTTTTTCCAACCCTGGAGAGGTTGAAATCCAGTGAGATCCCGCTCTGAAGCTCCATTAAGGTCTCGTATCTTTCATTTTTAATTCTCTCACTGACAGAGTCTTTGAGGTTTTGAGCACCCCATGTTCCCTCCTCCTGAGAGTAGGTAAAAGCTCCAAGTCTCTCAAATTTTGCCTCTGAGATGAAATCTGTCAATTCACGAAAAGCAGTATTACTCTCACCAGGGTGTCCAACTATCATGGTTGTTCGCAGCACTATACCCGGAACCCTCTCCCTGAATTTTTGTATAAGTGCTCTGGTTGTTTTTCCATCTACAGAGCGTCTCATATTTGCCAGAACTTTGTCATTTACATGCTGCAAAGGGATATCAAGATACTTGCACATCTTTGGATTGGTTGCCATAACATCAAGCACACTCTCCGGAAATGCAGCCGGATATGAGTAGAGAAGGCGTACCCACTCTATTCCTTCTGTGGCGCAAAGAGTCTCAAGCAGGTTTGCAAGTCTCCTCTCCTTGTAGAGATCGACTCCGTAGTAGGTTGTATCCTGAGCAACTACAATAAGCTCTTTAACTCCTGTCTGTGCCAGATAAGATGCCTCATCAGCAAGATCTTCTAACGGTATTGATGTATGAGGACCCCTTATAAGCGGGATTGAGCAGTAAGAACAGACCCTGTCGCACCCCTCAGAGATCTTAAGGTAACCATAATGAGATGGAGTTGTAAGAAACCGTCTGTTTTGAAGAGAGCTGCGCCACCTCTTCCCCAATGACTCCATAACAGACTTAATCTCAAATGCCCCAAAAAAAGCATCAACTTCCGGAATCTCCTCTTTCAACTCATCTCTGTACCTTTGGGATAGACATCCAAATACCAGTACTCTTTTTATCAACCCTTTTCTCTTTGCCTCAACTGCTTCCAGAATTGCCTCTACAGACTCCTCTTTGGCATCCTTTATAAACCCGCAAGTGTTGATAATAAGTGTATCAACACCGGCTTTAACGAGATCCTCCCCTTCCGGTGAGATCTCAATATCTGATTCAAAAATCTGCTTAAGAAGATGTTCGGAATCTACTCTGTTCTTGGAGCAGCCCAGTGTTATCAGCTGTATCTTTTCTGCCATCTGCAACTAACAACTTAAAGCCTATTCGGAAGCGCTCTCGCCCTCTATCTCTTCACTCTTCTCAAAATCGAGTGTCGCATAGCTTTTAAGCTGATTGTACCAATCTACAACTTTCTTCATATGAGAGACATAGAATCTCTCTTTATCATAATTCGGGAGTGTTTTTTCGAAGAAAAATTTAAGCACTTCTGGAGCAGATTTCGGCTGAGGAGCCATATCATCACCGAGTACCTCTTTCATCTTCTCAAAAACAACAATCAGCGAAACCTCTTCGTCTGAGGTATAGATAGAAATCTCGGAAAGTGTTGTTAATCTTGCACTCATCCCGTATAGATTTCTTTTTCCTGTTGATAGAGATTCTGCAACCACTCCGGCATTTGCTTGTGCAACAAAACGAAAAAGCCCCGGCTCTCCTGAGATAGATAGAATCTTTTTTAAATCTGTTTTAATCATAATTTTATATATTTCTTAAATTTATTATTCAATTTTAAATCAGCTCATTTGCCTCTCTTTCTTGATTTTTTCATACGCCTGTGATACACTTTTGAATCTCTCTTCTGATGCTCTCACTATGTCTGCACCCAAATGGGAAACCTTATCAGGATGATGCTTGATAGCCAGTTTTTTGTATGCTTTTTTTATCTCCTCGTCAGTGGCATTTTCATCAACTTCAAGTATTTGGTATGCAGCTTTAGCTCCATTATCAAACATTGCCAAAATAGAATCACTCTCCTTGGAAGATACTCCAAGAGCAGAGGCAATCTCTTTAATGAGATTCAGCTCCGCTCTGCTCACAACTCCGTCTGCTGCTGCAATTCCGGTAAGATAATGCAATAATTGTACCCTCGCCTCAAGATTCATGTATCGTTTTATCTGTGCCCCTACAGAGAGAATATCTACATCCTTTTTTAGCAGATCTTTAAGAAAGAGTGAGGCCTCCGAAGCTGCATCCGGGCCAAAGTTGGCAGTTATAAATCTCTTAACATAATCGAGCTCCGACTTCATAACCTTTCCATCTGCCTTCATCACCGCAGAAGAGAGTACCAGAAGGCTTACCAGGAAGCTGTTTCTCTCCTCCGTTTTGCTGTAGGAACCTCTCCCTCCTCCCGGCTGTATACGCTCTTTGTTAAGGGTGTCTGCTCCTCCTTCTAACAACGATGCCAGTGTATATCCCAGTATCCCTCCGATTGGGCCGGCAAATGCCCACCCTAATGCTCCACTAATCCACTTCCCGTAACCCATATTAAATCAATATTACTTTAATACTCTTGAAATTAAACGATTTTGTACTCTCTTTTCAACTTATGCAGCAAATTGGTAACCTGAGGCAGTACAGCCCTTTTTCCGTCGGTAAAGATAACATAATCTGCCTTTAGAACCCTCTCGCTATCCGGCATTTGCCTCTCAATTCTCTCTCTTATAAGATCTTCACTTATTCCGTCTCTCTTAATAACTCTTTGAATTCTTATATCTTCCGGTGCTGTTACTACTAAAACCTTATCTGCAATATGGAGAAATACCGGAGATTCAAAGAAAATTGCACTCTCAAAAACAATAATCTCTTTTCCCTGCTCCCTCATCTGTCGGGACCACTCTTCAAAGTCTTTGAGAACTCTGGGGTGAACAATATCATTCACTTTACCCAGAAGTTCCGGATTAGGAAAGATTTTTGAAGCCATAACGTCCCGTTTTAGTTCTCCATGGACAACGATATCATCTCCAAGCAGTTTTACCAGATCAGACAAGAGTTGATTATCTCTTTTATAAAGATCCTTTGCCTTTGAATCTGCAATATATGAGGGAATTCCAAGTCGGTTTAAGATTTTGACAACATAGGACTTTCCGCTGCCTATACCCCCTGTGCATACAAGAGTAATCATAATTAAGGATTTTATGGTTTTTCAAAAACTTTACAACTAACAAACCGGGGCTCTACTCTGTAGTATAGTATCTCACCGTCGGGAGAATTAATAAGAGGCGCAATAATTGTATCGCGGGACTCTTTTATGCGGCTATAGTCAATGACAGGCACTATTGATTCGGCAGAAAATCTTCTTGACTCTTTAAGTGGAACCCTAACTACTAAAGTTACTCTCTCCGGAATTATAATCATCTTCCGATTTTGGGGCAGATTAGTAATTTTTATTGGAAGAGAGAAGATTTTCTCTACATACCTCTCTACATCAAGAGAGTAGTATATTTCATTAGTTGAATATCTTACACCTTTTATCTTTTCCAACTCTGCAACTCCGCTAAGGGGGGCGTCAATCCTCTCTGCAATCACGCCTCTAATATAAAGTGTATCAATAGAGTTGATTAGAGTAGACTCTCCATAAATTGTTACTGTAGAGGGATTCAGTTTAATATTGCCGGATTTGGCATACTGCTCACGGTAAGTAACTCTTCCCCTGAATGCAACAGGAATCTCTCTTCCGGAAACTTCCGGCATTAGAAAAAAGAGTGTATCAGATCCAATATACTCAAGCTGCAGCTTATCTCCTGTTGCTTCAATAATATAATCTTTTATCTCTTGTGTAAGAATATAGAACTGGTCGTTTTGATTGCCCGTTTTTCTGAATAGTCTGTTTTCCGGGGATATAGAAAGCAGAGGTGTGTTCCTGTTAAATTTATGCTGCAGAATATAGAAACCAGAAGCCCTTCCCCTGAATGATAGCGTGTTTTGCGATAATGGCTCGGGGTATCTCCCCTTTAAAGAGTTTTTTGCAATTATTTTGTACTGAAAAAAATAGCTGTAGTTATCTGATAGCTTGTGGAGAGACCAAATTATAAAAGCAAGAAAGAGACAGAACAAAAATTGTAAAAGTCGTCTGCCTCTTTCGTTACTAATTACTGGTCTTTTGAACTTGAACATAGTTCTGCCGTTCTCTATTTTCCGGCAGGTATATCAGAGATATCCTTAACTATGGCCGACTTGTCAATTCTCAGTTTAACATTACTATCTACCTCTACAAGAACATATTGCTCCTTAACTTCAGTTATGACACCATATATTCCGCCAAGAGTTATGACTTTGTCTCCTTTTTCCAGACTGTTTCTGAATTTTATCAGATCTTTCTGCTTTTTCTGCTGAGGTCTGATCATAAAGAAATACATTACGACAAATATGAGACCCATCATTATCAGAAAACTCCAGTTTCCGGTACCTGATTCAGTTGCTGCTTGAAGAATTACGTGAAAATTCATACCAAATTGTTTTTATAAAATTTATGCAAATTTAACTATTCTGACGACCCTACCAAACCCCGGCCGCTTTTTTCTATTTTACCCTGCTCCTTTAATGACAACAATATCTTATCCAGCATTCCATTTACGAAAACTTTGCTGTTTGGTGTGCTGTAAAACTTAGATAGCTCTACATATTCATTTATTGTCACTTTAAGAGGGATATTTGGGAAAGCGACAGCTTCCGCTATACCCATAACAATCAATGCAATATCAGTTGCTGCTAACCTGTCTGTTTCCCAATTTATTACATATTCAGACATCAAACCTGTGTACTCCGCATAGCGAATCATTGAGATATTTAGCAGTCTGATTGCGTAATCTTTGTCCTCCTCTTTAATGAATACCTCAGGATGGTCTATTCTCTCTCCGGGTCTTAAATTATAAAGTTTTTTTGTTATTATGTTTATAACGTAAGCAAGGTCATCTGTCCAGTAGAGGTTAGAATCTTCCAGTATAGTATAGAGATCGTCGGAATCATCAAGCTCCTCCTCAAAAATTGTTGCAATTAATTTTAAGTCACTATCAAAGTTGCTCTCACCGGATTCTAAATAGGATAAGAAATAATCTCTGGTTGATACCAATGTGTAGAGTTTTTTCACGAATGACTCATAGTCGCTCCAGTTTAAACCTCTTTTTTTGCAAAAACCTTTAATATCCTCTTCTTCATCCAACAAAGATATAATGCTGTTATTGACAAACCTTGTGTTAGGATTTGCTTCTGATGGGGTGGGATGATACTTTTTAAGACCCGAGTCAATTTTTTGCTGAGCAACCCTTTTCATCTCAACCGGGAGAGATAATAAGAAATAGTAGAGTTCAAGTGTCTTGTCACAACTTAAAATAAGCTCTTTTTCTGCAGCCAGAAAAGAGTCTGACCCCGAATTAATACGACTGAAAAGAACCTTAAAAACCTTTATACGAATCAATCTCCTGCTAATCATAAAAAACAATAATTATCTAATATTTTACAAAGATAGATTTTTGTGCATAAAAAATAATTTTATCTTTGTGAGACAAACTTAAAAACGACGAAAATGTACTTCGAAGACTTTGACAATGCAGATTTGCAAGAGCGCAATGGAGATGATGTTTTTTCAAAACCGGTTAGAGCAGGAAAACGAACTTATTTCTTTGATGTTAAGGCAACTAAAAACAATGATTACTACTTGACTATCACCGAAAGTAAAAGAAGGGTGGACAAAGATGGACGTTTTGTTTACGACAAACACAAGATTTTTCTCTATAAAGAGGATTTCGAAAAATTCTCACA
>JAUYTB010000155.1 GCA_030695305.1 Bacteroidales bacterium | reverse complement strand
GCCGGATATGGCTTTAATGTGCCAAGAAATAGCTCAATAAGCTCAAAGCTCTTTATAGACAGCAAGGAAATTGAGACAAATTGCAAAATAACCGGGTGGTTAACAGAAGAGAGTGCTTCTACAATATTTGAAAAGTGCGGTTTATCGGTTGCTGATTTAAGATCACTGGCTCTTTCACGCAGTTTTGTGCCTGTTAAAACTGGAGTCAATATGAGTATTGAATTAAGAAACAACATTGTAAAAAACAGCTCAAAAAATGTCGCAGGTATATTAAGGGGAGAGAAGAGGCCGGAAGAGTCTATAGTTATAACTGCTCACTGGGACCATTTTGGAATAGGAGAGTCTCAGAAAGGAGACTCAATCTACAACGGAGCTGTGGATAATGGTACGACAATGGCTTGGGCGTTGGAGATAGGGCGGGTTTTAGGCAAGATGAATAAAAGGCCTGACAGATCTGTTATTCTTCTATTCCCTACAGCAGAGGAGCAGGGTTTAACAGGAAGTGAGTACTATACTCGTTTCCCTGCACTCCCTATTGAATCTGTAATTGCTTGTCTTAATAATGATATGATGGTACCGAGAGGCCGGATGAAAGATGTAACCATGATAGGATATGGGTACTCAACTCTTGACTCTATTTATAGAGTGTTTGCCGCACAACAAGGGAGATATTTAATGGCTGATCCAAATTCTCATACAGGGCTATTTTTCCGGAGTGACCACTTCCCTTTTTATAAAGCAGGCGTTCCAGCTATATGGGCATATGGATGTTATGACAGTAGGGAGCACGGTAAAGAGTGGGCTTTAACAACTTGGAATCACTTTATAGAAAATATATATCATACACCTGCAGATAATTATGACGAAAATTGGGATTGGAGTGGCATTGTAGAAGATACTCAACTAGCATTAAAGGTTGTATTGTGGTTGGGAGATTCTAAGAATCCACCCCCTGTTCTCAATTAAATTTAACCTATTGTTAAGTATCTGTAAGAGAATAATAAAACTTAAATATATGAATACTATTGTAAGAGAGGCATCGGTTGACGATCTAAAAACAATTGTGGCATTCCAAACATTGATGGCCAAAGAGACAGAGGATCTTATGTTGGATAACGACACTCTTAATAAAGGGGTTGAGGCTGTATTGCTGGATAGTGGTCGTGCAAAATATTTTATCGCCGAAACTAATGGAGTCCCATCGGGGATGCTAATGATAACGTATGAATGGAGCGATTGGAGAAACGGATGGGTTTGGTGGATTCAGTCTGTCTTTACCGATCCTGGTTTTAGAAAACAGGGGATATACAGGCAGCTTTACAACCATATAAAGAGCATTGTTTTGAGCACAGAGAGTATTAAAGGTATAAGATTGTATGTAGATAAGCGGAATAATTCGGCACAAAAGGTTTATGAAACCCTCGGAATGAATGGCAATCACTATTCAACATTCGAATGGATGAAAGAGTCTTAAATTTAAAAATTGAGTCATGAAAAAAGGATTTAACGGCAAATCTCTGCTATGGATAATACTTATTGTAACTTTTTGCGGAATTACATTAGATATCTACAACCACTCACCGGGGGGTAATGTTTTTAAAGGGTTGTCAAACTTTAAGTTCTTTACCCTGCAAGCAAATGCGCTAATTCTTATCTACTCATTTACAGCCCTCTTTCTTAAAAAATTATCGGACAGAGAGTTTTTTAAAAAAGCACTAGGCCCTATCACCTCATATATAATGCTTACGGGTTTTGTATATCTTATTATTCTGGAACCAATCTATGAACTCTACGGAATGGAGAGGCTTTCGTCAACTCTATTACACTATATATCTCCCCCGTTAATGTTTATATACTGGATCTATACAGAGAAGAGGAGGTACAGTTATGACGAATTCTTAAGTTGGATGACATACCCCATGATTTTTATGGTTTGGGGTCTTTTTCGTGCCATTGTATTAGGAGACTATCTCTATCCATTTTTTGACACATCACTTTATGGAGTCTATGTGTCAATCTATCTGTTTCTTGTTTCAGTGGGATTTAGCTGTATGATACTTCTGTTTATCTTTATAAACAACAACTATCTTACAAACAAGAGGAGAACAAAAAAGAGTTAAAAATCTTACTAAACTTTTGCAAAGGCCCTCAATGGAGAGCCGTCGGAATCTTTAATTTTAAGAGGGACAAGATAGATCTCAAAAAGACGCTCAATAGGAAAACTCTCCGGTATATTGAGGTTTTCTGCAATCATAACTCCATTGCCCAACAAGATGTTGTGTATAGGCAGATGTTGGTCTGCAATATTATCTGCAGATATTACATCCATGCATACTGCCTTGATTTTTTTATCTGCAATATAGTGGGCAGCAGCCTCAGTCAGCACAGGAAACCCTTGGAAATATGAGCTGTCTCCCCATTTTTTGCTCCAGCCGGTTTTGAGCAGAATAAACTCAACAGAGCTATTTGGTTCAACTGCAAGTGAGAGCTCTCTAACACCAATCTCATTAAGATATGTGCAATCAATACAGATTGCTTTGCCTATAAAGTGATCAATATCAAATTTGTCCAAATGAAGTCCACCGGGAATAATATGAGCCGGAGCATCAATATGGGTCCCTGTATGGCTATTTATTGAGATCTCAAGCTCGGTATAACCACTCTCCTCTATGGTGCAAAATCTCCTTAAAGAGGGAGCAGGAGTCCCGGGAAAATATGGCATCTCAGATGAGATTTCGTGAGTTAGATCTATATACATCAGTTTTAAATTTAGTCAGCGTTGCATGGCCTGTGCTTTGAGAGTGACAGGCATTTTTTCAATAGCGTACCTCAATGATGTTCTGGGCATTACATCTTTGCGCTTCATGACAAAATCAAAGACTCTCTCCTGATGCTTATTGGAGCAGACCTTGAGTAACCATCCGTAGCCCTTTCTCACCATATCATCTTCATCTAATAGTAACTGCTCTGCAATTTGGAAAGCGTCATCCAGGTACCTTCCCTCTCTTCCCGGAACAATCAGAGAGACTGCGGCTGCTCTTCTTTGCCAGCGATTGCTACTCTTGGTCCATCTTTTAAGATCTTCAATAAACTGTGGGAACATATCTATAAATGTGCCAATTGTGTGGTTACAGAGAGTGTCGCAACTTGCCCAGTTTGTAACATATTGTTCTACCCACATTTCAAAAAGCTTAAAATCTTCTTTATCAAAGTTTTTCCTTTGATTGTAGGCCCAATTGCAGGCAATAAAACTCTCCTCAAGATATTGTGAAGACCATAGCTGGTCGCATATCCCAAATATAAAACTCTTATCACTACTTTTAAGTTGTTTATAAAGCTCCCTTGAGATTAATCCTACATCTGCACTCTTGACCCCAATGATTTTTACACTCTCTTTAAAGAATCTCTCACCCGCCAATCTGCTCTTCTCATCGGAGATTTCCAGAAGTCTGCTCCTGATCTCTTTTAGTATAGCATCTGTTTGTGACATATTTAACACGGATTTTTAGTTGCGAATTATTAGCTAAGGTATGAAATATTAGCTTTAAATAAAAAAGACTCCCCTAAACCAGGAGAGCCTTTTTAAAAAAAAGGAAATGTAAATTAGTCCAGTTTATGAATAGCAAGACCGCTTCTTAGTTTTGGTTCAAACCATGTAGTTTTGGGTGGCATAATATTGCCGGTATCGGCAATATCAATGAGCTGTTTCATAGAGACAGGGTAGAGGGCAAAAGCTGCGGCCATCTCTCCGGAGTCTACGCGTCTTTTAAGCTCCTTTAACCCGCGAATTCCTCCTACAAAGTCAACTCTTTTATCTGTGCGAAGGTCTTTTATTCCAAGAATCTTATCTAAGATAAGTGAAGAGAGGACAGTCACATCCAGAATACCGATAGGATCGTTGTCGTCATAGGTCCCTGGTTTTGCTGTAAGGGAGAACCAATCGCCTCCAATATACATTGAGAAGTTATGAAGAGAGTCGGGTTTGTAAATTTCTGCTCCAATCTTCTGTACTGTAAAATCCTCTTGCAGCTTGATTAAAAATTCATCTACTGTATAACCGTTAAGATCTTTAACAACTCTGTTATAGTCAATTATTTTAAGATGACTCTCCGGGAAAAGAACAGCAAGGAAGTAGTTATACTCCTCTTCTCCTGTATGATGAGGATTGTTTTTCCTTTTCTCCTCTCCAACAAGTGCAGCAGCAGCAGTCCTGTGGTGACCATCTGCCACATATAGCGCAGGAATAGACGAGAAGATTTTAGTAATTTTCGCATTAAGAGCATCATCCTCTATTAACCAAAAATGGTGTCCGAATCCATCTTCTGCAACAAAGTTATATTCAGGAGATTTGCTCTCTACTACTCCTTTGACGATACTGTTTATCTCGCTATTATCGGGATATGCAAAGAAGACAGGCTCCACATTCGCATTCTGAATCCGAACATGAATCATTCGATCCTCCTCCTTATCTTTTCTGGTAAGTTCATGTTTCTTAATCTTACCACTAAGATAGTCCTCTACACTAGCTCCGACCACCAAACCGTACTGAGTCCTTCCATCCATTGTCTGAGCATATACATAGTACATCTCTTTACTATCCTGGATGAGCCAGCCCCTCTCTTGCCATAACTTGAAATTCTCTACGGCTTTATTATAGGCCTCTTGAGTATGTTCGTCAATTATAGGGTCAAAATCAATTTCTGGTTTGATTATATGCAAAAGGGACTTCTCTCCGGCTTCTGCCTTTGCCTCAACCGAGTTTAAAACATCATAAGGGCGGGATGCCACTTCACTTGCAATGCTCTTTGGGGGTCTAAGAGCAGCAAAGGGTTTAACTTTTACCATTTTATAGTGATATTGAGTTTAAGTTATTTATTAGATTTTACTTATTAACCTGAAATGTTCTATCGCCTGTCGAAAAGAATTTTACAATTTGAGTAGCAGCTGCAATACCTGAGTTAATATTTGCTTCGGCTGTCTCAGCTCCCATCTTTTTAGGTGTTGCAAATACTCTGTTCCCGAACTTCTCATTCAAAAGAGACTGATTATCGGCAGCAATATCTGTAACATATTTCAGATCGGATCTCTCCTCAAGGGCTTTTAAAAGTTCATCTTCATTAATAACCTCTTTTCTGGCAGTATTAACGATACAGCCACCCTTTGGCATTCTGGTTATGAGGCTGTATCCAACAGATTTTTTTGTCTGTTCGTTTGCAGGGATATGTAGAGAGAGAAAATCGGACTTTTCATAGAGCCCCTCAAGGGTTGAGACTGGAGTAACACCATCATTAATTATTTTCTCAGGCGAGACAAAAGGGTCAAATGCGATTACGTTCATATCAAAACCTTTTGCAAGTTTTGCTACCAATCTGCCTACATTTCCATAAGCATGAATTCCTATTGTCTTGTTTTTTAATTCGCTTCCTGTTCCCGGATTAAAGCAGTTTCTGGAGACGCTAATCATCATTCCAATTGCAAGTTCTGCTACAGCATTAGAGTTTTGCCCGGGTGTGTTCATGGCAACAACTCCGTGTTCTGTACAGGCAGCAAGATCCAGATTGTCGTATCCGGCACCTGCTCTAACCACAATTTTAAGATTCTTTGCAGAGCTGATTACCTCTTTGGTAACCTTATCTGAGCGAACAATCATTGCATCGGCACACTCAGAAGCTGAGTATAACTCCTGAGGGGTAGTGTATTTTTCCAGGAGCATAAGCTCGTGACCAGCCCCCTCTACAATAGTCCTGATACCATCCACTGCCGCTTTGGCAAGTGGTTTATCTGTAGCTAAAAGTACTTTCATAAAAATAGAATTTTGTTATTAAGAGATGGTTTTACTATGAGTTTAGTTTCTCAAACTCCTTCATACATTCAACAAGGGCTTTTATACTCTCTACCGGGCATGCATTATAACAAGATGCACGGAATCCACCCACAGAGCGGTGACCTTTAATGCCGACCATCCCTCTCTCTTTGGCAAAAGCCATAAATGAGTCTTCCTTCTCTTTATGGTCGTCTGACATAATAAAGCAGATATTCATGAGTGAACGGTCCTCTATTGCAGCAGTCCCTTTAAACATACTGTTTCTGTCAATTTCATCATACAGAAGCGCCGCTTTCTCTTTATTCATTTTATGAACTGCACTTAGACCCCCCATCTTCTTTACCCACTTTAGGGTCTCATTCATTACAAAGATAGAAAACACAGGAGGTGTATTAAACATTGAATCTTCTCCTATATGAGTTCTATAATCCAGCATTGTAGGGATGTAGCGAGATACTTTACCAAGAATATCCTCTCTTACTATTACAAATGTAACACCTGCAGGACCAACATTTTTTTGTGCTCCTCCATAAATAAGGGCATATTTGCTAACATCCACAGGACGACTCATAATATCAGAAGACATATCGGCAACAAGGTTTACCGGACACTCCATATCTTCGTGTATCTCAGTTCCATATATTGTGTTATTGGTAGTGATATGGAAATAGTCAAGATCAGAAGGAATTACATAACCCTTAGGGATATAGCTAAAGTTTTTATCAGAAGATGTTGCAACAGCAAATGCATCTCCAAACCCTTTTGCCTCTTTAAGTGCTTTCTTTGCCCATACTCCTGTCTCAAGGTATCCGGCCCTCTTCTCCAGAAGATTCATAGCCACATATAGAAACTGCATACTTGCTCCACCTCCTAAAAATAGAACTTTATACCCATCCGGAATATTTAAGATTTCGCACCAAAGAGATCTGCACTCGGCCATAACCGCCTCCCACTCTTTTGAACGGTGAGAAACCTCAATAACCGACATTCCTGTTCCTTTGAAATCTGTTAAAGCTTCAATTGCATTTTGTACCGCCTCTCTTGGGAGGACACATGGGCCTGCGTTAAAATTGTGTGCGACTTTCATAATATAGAGTTTATTTAAAAAACGTAATAATGAGTTCAAAGGTAGCAAGAAAATATTAATCTCAAACAAAAATGCTTTTAAATAAGCACAATCATAAGGTTATTACCTGTTGTTGCTAATGATTTTTAAGTTCTCTTTATCTGTAATCTTCTCACAATAGTGACAAAGAAGTTTAAAATCAGGACTCTCCACAATTGTTGTAAAAAGAGTTTCAACAACCTGATGGTTAGTTATACACATCGGATTCATACACTTTACAATACCTCTTATGGTTTTTGGAATTGTAAGGACTCTTTTTTCAACTACTTCAAAATCATGGATAATATTGATTTTTGCCTGAGGAGCTATCAGCGCAATTCTGTTTATATCATCACTTTCAAAATATTTATCGGATATCTTTATTATCCCTTTTTTCCCGAGAAGTTTACTGTCCAGGTTTGTTCCAAAGGTTATCTGATTGGAGCTTTTGTTGAGACCAAGGATATCAATAACTTTGAAAAGCTGACAAGAGGGAATATGATCTAAAACAGTACCGTCTTTTATAGCGCTTACTTTTAGTTGTTTCTCCATAAAGATTAGTCAATAAAATAATTATTTATCAGGTTTTATATTTGCATATCTCTCTATTTTCCAAGCAATTTAGAGATGATTGCCATACGCGTGTATACACCGTTTTCTGCCTGTTCAAAATAGTATGCATGATCACTTGCGTCAACATCCTGGGAGATCTCATTGACCCTTGGTAGGGGATGAAGTATCTTCATATTTGGTTTGCATCCGGAAAGCATTGACAGGTTAAGGCTATAAAAATTCTTGACACGTTCATACTCAATAGGGTCTGTAAATCTCTCTCTCTGAACTCTTGTCATATAAATAATATCTGAATCGTCCAACCCTTTTGAGAGATTTTTGGTCTCGGAGAATGGGATATTTAAATTTGTCAGATACTCCTTATACTCTACCGGCATCTTAAGTTCATCCGGAGAGGTAAAGAGAAATTCAGGATTAAAGTGAGACATTGCCTGGAGCAGAGAGTGCACTGTTCTTCCATATTTAAGATCTCCAACCATATTGATTTTAAGATTCTCCAATTTACCCTGAGTTTTAAGGATGGAGTAGAGATCCAGCATAGTTTGTGTCGGATGTTGGTTTGCTCCGTCACCTGCATTTATTACAGGAACAGATGAAATCTCAGATGCATATCTGGCACTGCCGTCAAGAGGGTGTCTTATTACAATCAAATCGGAGTAGTTAGATACCATCTTTATGGTATCTTTTAAAGTTTCTCCCTTAGTTACACTTGTATTGCCAATATCAGAAAATCCGATTACCCTGGCTCCAAGTCTGTTTGCTGCTGTTTCAAAACTAAGCCGAGTTCTTGTAGAGGGCTCAAAAAAGATACTTGCAACTATTTTATCGGACAAAATGGGCTGCCTTGGGTTTTTCTCAAACTCTCTTGCCAAACTAAGTGTCTCAAGAATCTCATCACGCGAAAAATCATGAATAGAGATAAGGTGTTTAGGCATATATGTATATATTAAATTATAATTTAGTAACTTCTTCTAAAACAACTCCTTCAATTGTTGTAAGTGCCTCCGAAAGCTTATTCAATCCCCCTTTACGAATCTTGATATTAATTGTGCATCTGTTATCTGACATCTGGTTAATTATCTCGGCACCATGGCTTTTTAATTGCCTCATAACCTGATCCATACTTGTATAGTCGAAATTAAGTACAAGCTCCTCGCAGGAAATTTTAGTAACTATTTCGCTATTATTGATTGCATCGGCTGCAGCATTCTTATAAGAGCGGATCAATCCTGGTATTCCTAACTTAGTCCCTCCAAAATAACGTATGACAACAATCAGAATATCACTTAAATCATTAGAGAGTAGTTGTCCCAGTATTGGCCTTCCTGCAGAAGATGAGGGCTCTCCATCGTCATTTGCCCTCCAGGTCTCACCGCCAAACCCGAGTCTGTATGCATAACAGTAGTGACTGGCGTCGAAGAACTCCTTTTTTAAAGCGGAGATAATATCTTTTACCTCTCTCTCTGTGGATACCGGAAATGCAAAAGAGAGAAATTTGCTTCCCAACTCCCTGTGAACACCAGAAGAATGCTTGGATATTGATTTATAGGAGTCTGAAGCATATATTTCACTCATTCTGATTCTCAAAGGTTTTGGTAAAATTACACCCTTTTTACTAATTTTGCAAAATGTACAGAGAACTTTTTATTAAAGATTTTTCCAGGTTGGGAGAGCTTCTTCTTAACATTACTTCTGAAGTAAATGGCAGGAATCTATTATCAGATGCCATAGAAGACTCCTTCCGAGAGAATCCCCTTTTTGCAAGAGAGCTGCAATTGAATGCAATTAGATCAATAGCAATAACATATCTTTCGGAAGAGGCGTTACGAAAATGGACAGAGGGTTATAAGAGCCAAATATCGGAGAGCAGCTCTGTTGTATCGGTAATTATGGCCGGGAATATCCCCTTAGTTGGATTTCATGATATGCTTACAGTACTTGCTTGCGGTAGAAGGACTGAGATTAAACTATCCTCTAAAGACAGATATCTTCTTCCTGCAATTGTAACTCTTTTATCAGATATTAATAGCTATTGGAACGACCGAATTGATTTCTGTAGTTTTGCCGGTGAGAATTCAAAAATTGTAATAGCAACCGGAGGAGATCAATCGGTAACTATCTTTTCGGAGATGTTCAAAGAGGTTCCTTCTATCATCAGAGGGTCAAGATCTTCTATTGCGGTTCTCTCCGGAAAAGAGTCTCATGATGATATCGAGAGACTAGCTATGGATATGTTCCTTTACTATGGAAGGGGATGCCGAAGCGTTAGCACAATTATGTTGCCTGTGGGCAGCTGTGCCGGAAAACTGGCGAAAGAGTTAAGTTTGATATCTCCATTTTCCGATGATGAGGCATTCATGGATAATTGCCGTTATCAGAGAGCTCTTGCAACTGTTTCCGGGGAGTGGTTTTTGGATGGGGGGTTCTTTATTTTCAAAAATGCCACCACTTTTCCGCCTCCAATGGGTGTTATTGGAATTGTGTGGTACAGTAGTACTTCAGATATAGACAATTTTATAGAAAACAACAAAGAATCAATACAATGTATTGTTAATTATGAGACATCCAAAGGTATGATAAAGTATGGTTATGCTCAGATGCCATCCCTAAGTGACTATGCCGACGGTATAAATAGTTTAGAATTTATTCTCAAAAATAGTTAACTTCGCATAAAGTTTGACTGGTAATGGTATATAGGTATAAGGCATCAATTCCGGGTAATAAGATATTTATGAGAGAGTATGAGGTCAAGGGCTCATCATCGCTCTATAGCTTTCATCTCTATCTGCAGAATGACTTAGGATTTGCTCCTGACCAAATTGTTATGTTCCGGGCTATTGATAAGTCTGGTAAGGTAAGGAGGGAGTACGGGTTATTTAATCTGGGAGATGGTTCAATGGATTCTGTTGTTCTCGATAAGATTTATAAAGAGGGATTCCCTGTTCTGGAGTATGTTTATGATATGTTTAAAGAGCGCTCTTTACATCTGGAACTTCTATCCACAGAAGAGGAGCTTGCAAGACGAGCTTATCCACGGCTTGTTGCCGAGAGAGGGAAGAATCCGGATCAGTTCTCCGACAACTACGACGATTTTGAACATATGATAGAGCCGAGTGATACCGAACTTATTATTAGTGATTCAGATTTTGTAAATGAGAGAGAGGAGCCCTGAATATGCTCACA
>JAUYTB010000047.1 GCA_030695305.1 Bacteroidales bacterium | reverse complement strand
AGAGGTATATAGATAGTACTCTCTTTTACAATTCTATTGAGTATTTCTCTGGCTTCCGCCCCTGCAACACTCTTAACATAACTGTGTTTTAAAAGCGGTAAGACCTTCTTATAGTATAACCCCCTGGGGCCCCACTCCATTTCGGTAATTAGTTTTATAAGTGAGAAGAGAGGTGTCCCGTTTAACGGATAACCCATTGTTATATTGATAAGTTCAATATTGGGCGGTACAGAATTCAACATTGGCATCAGCAGTGATTCATCAGGAAGAATTACTGCATTGTCTGTTGTTCCCTCAATCTCCTTGAGAATCTCACCAGCTATTTTTGTTTGGACAACAGAGGATGCAACACCAATAATCTCAATCTGAGGTTGTGACTTTGAGGAGATATCAATATCGTGAAGAGAAGGGAAATTGGTGAGATTATAACTCATAAAGTACGAGGCCCTGTTACCGGCATCTCTTAGTAATTGCGAGTCGTAGTCCCAATAGAAGTCTGCAATACCCATCTTTTGAATACCCTTGAATATTCTCTTCTCACACTCATTCAAGGCATTAAACCCCACAAATATAACTTTCTTGTACTCTCTAAGAGGCTCTAACAGGTGTGAGTTAAGAGCAACCTCTCTGTACAGCAAACCCTCATAACCAGCTCCCTTATTTAGTAATCTTTCTCTAAACCCGTCATATAAAGGAGATAAAATCTCCCATGTTAATCTAAAATTACGTTTATTACTGCTCTCTCCCTCCGGAAGAAATCCCTCCCAAAAAGTTTTAACTGCCTTTAACTGTTTTTGTGTCAAGAAGCTGTAATCACTGTCAATATCTTTGAGATCCTTAACATTTGAGAAGAGCTTCTTGGCATCTGCCAGATATTTATCAGTTTCATTAAAGTCATTAAGGATAATCTCTCCCCAGTAGATAAAATCGTCAAAGCTCTCCGGTTTTTCAATAACTCTGCTGTATATATCATAAAGATCGAACAGAAGCTCAATTTTGTCTGCCTCTCTCTTGCCGGAAAGAGTAGTAACCATGTCTTTTACAGTAAATATTGCAGGTGAAAAAAGTGGTTTTTCAACTCTATCCGATAAATATTTACGAAAAAAAATTCCCGATCTTCTGTTTGGAAAGATAAAGCACAACTCCCCGATTGCAGATTTATCCCTGTTATGGAAATAGCCGGCAATCTGCTCCAAGAATCTCATAATAAATTATTTAGAGAGTAAAAATGAAATAAGGTACTCCGGATTAAATCTCGCTCCTCAACTTTGCAGCAAGCTCCTCAAATCCGGGCTTACCAAGTAATGCAAACATGTTACGTTTATAATCCTCTACTCCGGGTTGATCGAAAGGGTTTATATCCAACATATAGGCACTTATTCCACATGCAAATTCAAAGAAATAGAATAGGGCTCCAATGTTGTATTCGTTTAGAGCAGGTATCCCTATTTTTATATTAGGAACACCCCCGTCCATATGAGCAATCATTGTTCCCAGTTCTGCCATTTTATTACACTCTTCAACTGTTTTGCCCGACAAAAAATTGAGTCCGTCCAGATTCTCCTGGTCGCTCTCTATAACAAGGTCTCTTTTTGGCTTATCTACACTTATAACAGTTTCAAATATAGTTCTCTCACCCTCCTGAATATACTGTCCCATTGAGTGAAGATCGGAGGTAAAATTGACTGAAGCAGGGAATATCCCCCGTCCCTCTTTCCCTTCGCTCTCTCCAAAGAGTTGTTTCCACCACTCAGAGAAGTATTGCAATTTAGGATTATAGTTGACCAGGATCTCTATCTTCTTTCCCTGTGAATAGAGAAGATTTCTTAAAGCTGCATATACTATAGCAGGGTTTTCACGACTCCTTTGTGAGCAGATTGCCTGCATTGCGGTAGCGCCCTCAATCATGGCATTCACATCCATTCCTGCCACAGCAAGTGGCAAAAGCCCCACAGGAGTAAGGACAGAGTATCTTCCACCAACGTCATCCGGTATTACAAAGGTTAAATACCCCTCATCATCCGCCATCTTTTTTAGTGCTCCCTTAGATTTATCGGTTATAGCTACTACTCTTCTTTGACACTCCTCCTTTGAATAACGTTGTCCAAGAACTCTCTTTATTAGGCGAAAAGCAACAGCAGGTTCGGTTGTTGTTCCGGATTTTGATATAACTATTGCAGCTGTACTTCTCTTATCTATAAGATCTGTCAGCTCCGAAAGATACTCCCCGGAGAGATTTTGACCTGCAAAAACAATCTGTGGCCACTCTCCTTTGCCAAGGTGAAGTGAAAAGTGGTGAGAGAGCGCCTCCAAAGCGGCTTTTGAGCCAAGATAAGAGCCGCCGATACCAACTACAACAACTAACTCAATATCTGACTTCCAGTCGTTGGCTATCTTCATTAAAAGCTCTCTTTGTGAATCACTTATCTGACTAGGCAAATTTAACCAGCCAAGAAACTCCCCTCCTCTTCCAACTCTGTTAACCAGTGTATCAAAAGATTGCTCTGCCGTTTTTATATATAGTTCGTATTCACTCTCTTTATAAGATCCCTTTAGACCCTTTAAATCGACTGAAACAACTCTTTGAAGTTCACTTATATGTAAAGAGTTATCCATTTTCAAAATATTTAAATTTTTATTGTAAATTCTCTGTTAACTGCTTAATTACATAAGCTGGATACTTCTCCTCATATAAAATCTTATACATCGCCTCTGCAATTGGCATATCCACCCCATACTTCTTGTTGATCTCAAAAATGCACTTAGTTCCATAATAGCCCTCTGCCACCATATTCATTTCAACTTGTGCTGATTGAACCGAATAACCCTTCCCTATCATACTCCCGAAGGTTCTATTTCTACTGAATTGTGAATAGCATGTAACTAAAAGATCTCCCAAATATGCAGAGGTTGATGTTCTTCGTGTTCTGTCCGGATGAGTAGCGTGTAAGAAGTCACGCATTTCGTGAAATGAACTTGTGATAAGTACTGCCATAAAGTTATCTCCGTAGGAGAGTGCATGACAAACTCCTGCTGCAACTGCATAGATATTTTTTAGAACAGCAGCAAATTCAACCCCGTATATATCTGTCCCCGGCACTGTTTTAATATAGTCGCATGCAAAAACATCACACATAGATCTGGCAACCTCTATATGTTTACTCGAGAGTGTCAAATATGAGAGTCTCTCCATTGCAACCTCCTCTGCATGACATGGTCCGCTTACAACCCCAATCCTGCTAAATGGAATCTCATACTTCTGATTGAAATACTCGGCAATTGTAATATTATCTCCGGGAATAACCCCCTTTATTGCGCTGATAATAAATTTATCCTTTAGAGAGAGTGTTATATTGTCTGCCTCCGGAAGAAAATATGCCGAGGGAATACAAAAGAGAAGAACATCAGCAGAGTCAATAATCTCATTAATATCGGAACTCATATGAATTCTGGCTGGGTCAAATTTTACCGCCGGCAGATAGTATGGGTTATGCTGAGTTTTATTTATGTGATTTATCATCTCATCGTCTCTTACATACCAGGAGATCTTCTCCTGATTGTTCAAGAGCAGTTTAGCGAGTGCAGTCGCCCAGCTTCCGCTGCCAATCATTGCATAACGCAAATTCTCGCCCTCAAAGAAATTGTCCATTATAAAGAAGCTTTTGTTATGATTTAATCTGCAAATATACCCTTTTTGTAACATTATCTAAATAAATCTTTTACTTTTGCAGCACTCAAAGTGTGCAGAGAATGATGAATACAGATGTTATTTTAAAAAAAGTAGATAAAGGGGTTAATATCTCTGCAGATGAGGCACTTTATCTTTATAATAACTGCCCTTTGCCCCTTTTGCTCTCTATGGCAAATAGTGTCCGGAACCGGATGAATAGTGCAAATATGGTCAGCTGGCAGATAGACAGAAATATCAACTATACAAATGTCTGTATCTCTGGTTGCAAATTCTGCAATTTTCACTGCAAACTCTCAAACAAAGAGTTGTCCTATACAACTCAGATGGATGAGTACAGATCTAAGATAGAGGAGCTGTTCAGGTTAGGGGGAGATCAGATACTACTTCAAGGCGGTCTGCACCCCCATTATGACATTACCTTTTACGAAGAGCTTTTCCGCTCTCTTAAAGGAGAGTTTCCATCTCTAAAGCTAAATGCACTCGGCCCTCCTGAGGTATATCATATCTCAAAAGTAAGCAAACTATCCATTATGGATACTCTAAAAAGACTTATAGATGCAGGGCTGGATACTCTGCCAGGAGCAGGAGCTGAGATTCTTAACGACAGAGTCAGATCTGTAATATCTCCGGGGAAACCGGGTACACAGGCGTGGATAGAGGTTATGGAGTCTGCTCACTCACTGGGTTTGGGAACAACAGCAACAATGGTTTACGGTCATATTGAGACAATAGACGAGAGAATTGAGCACCTCACCCTACTAAGAGATATTCAGTCAAAAAAACCGGAGGGATCTCCCGGATTTCGTGCATTTATCTGTTGGCCTATGCAGATATCCGGGACAGAGCTTTCCAAAATTACCAATATAGAAAGACCAACTGCCGCTGAGAATCTTAAAATGATAGCAATAAGCAGAATAGTATTGAATAACATTAGGCATATTCAGGTATCTTGGCTGACTATCGGTCTTGAGTGTGCAAAGCTCGCTCTTCACTCGGGAGCAGATGATATGGGATCCATAATGATAGAAGAGAACGTTGTATCCTCTGCAGGAGCACATTTTAAGACAGATGCCTCAGGCATCAAAAGAGCAATTAAGCAGGCGGGTTTCACTCCATGGTTAAGAGGTCAGGACTACTCTCCGAGAGCTGAGCAAGATATCCCTCATCTATAGGCAGATCTTTCATAAAAGAGGCTTCTACGGCAAGAGTATCGCACCTTTCATTTTCGGGATGCCCGTTATGTCCACGTATCCAGACAAACTGAACTTTATGCTTTCTGTAGATCTCCAGAAACCTTCTCCACAAATCCGGATTCTTTTTCTTTAGAAACCCCTTTTTCTCCCAACCAAATAGCCACCCTTTATTAATTGCATCACACACATAAGAGCTGTCCGAATAGACTGTGACATCTGCACTCTTTCTTTTAATAGCCTCAAGAGCACAGATAACAGCTAAGAGTTCCATTCTGTTATTGGTTGTGCAGCTGAATCCGCCGGAGAGCTCCTTATAGTGAGTACCCGATTTTAGAAGTGCACCCCACCCCCCGGGACCAGGATTACCTCTTGCAGCACCATCTGTATATATACTAATCATTATCCTTACCACCTGCAGGCATCTCTACCTTAAGAGGATTTGCCCGTAATGCGTCATAATTTTCTCTGTTACGGTAAATATCGCACGCTGTATAGATGGAGGAGAGCATAGATAGGTGACCCGCCTTACCCTTTCCTGCCAGGTCATAAGCCGTTCCATGGTCGGGAGAGCACCTGACAACAGATAGACCGGCTGTAAAATTGACACCTTTATCGAATGAGATTGTCTTAAAAGGTATCATTCCCTGATCGTGATACATAGCAAGAACTGCATCGAATTTACCTATATAGTCAGATCCAAAAAATCCGTCAGACGAAAATGGACCAAAAACAAGCTCACCTTGTTCAAATAGCTCATTTATAGCTGGTGTTATAATCTCCTGCTCCTCCTTACCAAGAAGCCCGTGATCTCCGCTGTGAGGATTAAGAGAGAGAACTGCAATTTTTGGTCTGTCTACGGCAAAATCTCTTTTAAGTGAATCTGACATCAGTAAGACCTTCTTTTTAACTAGAGAGGTAGTTATTGACTCTGCAACATCAGAGATTGAGAGATGATTTGTTACGAGTCCAATTTTTAGTGAATCAGAAACCATAAACATCAGTGACTCCTCTGCAGAGAAATATTTTGTAAGATATTCGGTATGGCCGGGAAATGAGAAGCCCTCTTTAGATACTCCCGATTTATTAAAAGGAGCTGTTACCAAAACATCTATATTGCCATCTTTGAGGTCTTTGACCGCTGCCTCAAGAGATATAAGCGCAGCCCTTGCACCATCTTCACTCGCTTTTCCCGGCTCTATTAAAAGATTATCCGGTATGCAATTAATGAGGTTTATCCTTTTCGAATGTGCGTCAGAGCTCTTTGTAATTACATTTGTAGATATATTCTCTGTCTCCTGTAGACTCTTCTTATAGTATCCGAAGAATTTTGAGGAGCCATAAATAATAGGAGTACAAATATCAAAGACTCTCTGGTCAGACAATGATTTTATTATTACCTCATAGCCAATACCATTGCTATCGCCCTGAGTTATACCAACTACTATCTTATTTTTCATAAACTGTTTATCTGAGTAAATTTACGCAAGATACAAATTTTAGATAAGATTTGTATATTTGTGATATGCCATCAATCCTTGACAGCGAAATTAAATACCTCCCGGGGGTAGGACCCAAAAGGGCAGAGCTTCTAACTAAAGAGCTCAATATAAAAACCTTTAGGGATATGCTCTTCTTCTTTCCTTTCAGATATATAGACAGAACAAAAATCTATTCTATCTCTGAAGTTGAACCATCTATGAGCTTTATTCAGCTAAGGGGCAAAATAGGGAAGATAAATATTATTGGAGAGCGTGGCCCGGGCAGAAGATTGACGACCACATTTACCGATCCTACAGGCTCTATTGAGCTTGTCTTTTTCCAGGGAATAAAATGGATTAAAGAGTGGCTTAAACCATATAAAGAGTATATTATTTTTGGCAAACCAACACTGTTCAACCACACTCTCAATATGGTTCACCCAGAGATTGAGCCGGCGGCAGAGGAGAATCCTGTCTATATTGGGAATATGATAGGCGTCTACCCATCAACAGAGAGACTTAGAAATAACGGATTTGGCAACAAACAGATTGCTAAACTTATAGCTCATCTGATAAAACAGTATAGAGGAGCTATCACCGAAACCTTACCACAATATCTGGTAATAGAGAAGAGTTTACTTCCATTGAGTGATGCCATAGCCAACATCCATTTTCCGTCGGACTTAAAGATCTTATCCAGAGCACAATTTCGTCTTAAGTTTGAGGAGCTGTTCTATCTTCAGCTATCACTTTTAAAGCAGAAGACTCAAAGAGAGAGGATAAATAACGGGATTATTATGTATAAGGTTGGCGAGAAGTTCAACTCTTGTTACAGAAGAATCCCTTTTGAATTGACAAAAGCGCAAAAGAGGGTGATAAAGGAGATCCGTTCTGATATGGTAAGCGGCAGGCAGATGAACCGTCTTTTGCAGGGAGATGTGGGGAGCGGTAAAACAATGGTAGCTATTTTATCTGCCCTCATAGCAGCCGATAATGGATATCAGTCATGCGTAATGGCTCCCACAGAGGTGCTTGCACAACAACACTATAAAGGAGCTTTAAAGCTTACAAATGAAACCGGCATTAAAACGGCACTCCTAACCGGAAATACCAAAGCAAAAGAGAGAAGAGCTATCCTTGAATCTCTTTTAAATGGGGAGATCGATATTCTTTTTGGTACCCATGCACTTATAGAGGAGAGAGTTCAGTTTTTCAATTTTGGTTTTGCAGTTATAGATGAGCAGCACCGCTTTGGCGTAGATCAGAGAGCAAGGCTGTGGAGCAAGGGTGATACTCCTCCCCATGTTTTGGTGATGACTGCGACACCAATACCAAGAACACTTGCAATGACACTTTACGGAGATCTTGATGTCTCTGTTATTGACGAACTCCCTCCAGGGAGAAAGCCGGTAAAAACAATCCACGCAAATGAGACTCAGAGAGAGCGGATATACTCTTTTATGAAGGAGAAGATAAAAAATGGTCGTCAGGTATTTATTGTGTATCCACTTATAAAAGAGAGTGAAAAGATGGATTACAAGAACCTTCAGGATGGCTATATGCAAATAATTGAAATATTTAAAGCCCCTGAATATGTTACCGCTGTTGTTCACGGTAAACAGAAAAACGATGATAAGGCCCATGATATGAATCTTTTTTCTACAGGGAATGCGAACATTCTTGTGTCAACATCCGTTATAGAGGTTGGTGTTGATGTTCCTAATGCCTCCGTGATGATGATAGAGAGTTCAGAGAGGTTTGGATTATCGCAGCTACATCAGTTGAGGGGTCGTGTAGGCAGGGGGTCAGATGAGTCGTGGTGCATACTAATGACCGGATTGAAACTCTCAAAGGAGTCTAAAAAAAGAGTTGAACTCATGTGCTCTACAAACGATGGTTTTGAACTTGCAGAGGCAGACCTGAGGATGAGGGGACCCGGAGACCTGGAGGGGACAATGCAGAGCGGACTCCCTATAGATCTTAAAATTGCAAGTCTCTCAACTGACTCGCAAATCCTTGAAGATTCAAGGCGTTGCGCAGAGAGAATTTTGGCAGACGACCCTCTGCTGGAGCTTCAAAAGAACTTGCAACTGGTGGAGTCTCTCTCTCTGCTCAA